>JAHIUT010000001.1 GCA_018817085.1 Patescibacteria group bacterium
CCAAGAGAAGTGAGATTGTTTCCTGAAACAGTAAAAGTGTTATCCAAGGTGGTCGCTCCGTGCAAGGTCAAAGTTCCCGTAGCGTTGCCGATAGTGGTGGACGAAGTCCCCGTTGCGTTTATATTCGCCGTTCCGGTAATGGTTGCCCCTCCGCTGGTAGTCACTAAACCCGCATCGGTAACGGTAAAAGGCGAGGCGGCACCAACCGAGAAAAGAGCGGAAGGGTTAGTGGTGCCGATACCTACATAATCAGAGATGGTAGCAGGGGAGACGAAAGTCCCATTTCTCTGCCAATAACCTAGTATCCCAACTGTTGGGGGAGTAGATGTCAGATTCTTGTTAGCATTCGTATACACTCCTTGCGAAGCAGTAAGTGAGGCGATATTAACGAGGGACGAGAAAGACGCAGTAGAACCTACCCCGAGTGTGCCAATTCCCGACAAGTTCCCGTTATTAAACGCCCAACTTCCCGTAAGATTGCCGTCGTAGAGGGTATTAGTCCCAAGGTCAAGAGTTCCTGAGGACAAGGACGCCGTGCCGTCAGTTAGAGTTGCGCCTGTGATAGTGGTGCTAGAAGTAATTGCGCCGACGACATCCAGCTTAACTCCAGGATTTGTGGTACCAATTCCCACATTTCCACCAGCGCTGGCGACCACAAGGGTCGCGGCTACATCAAACAATCCTGCGGGAGCAGTTGTTCCAATCCCCACCCTTGAATTTGCCGTATCAATGTTAAACACCCCGCTGTTTATATTAAACGCGGTAGTAGAGGACGAGAGAGTCAGTCCGGCCGAACCGGAGGTGGCTGTGAGGTTCAAGGCGCCTGTGGTTAAAGTCAAGCCATTGGAACCTTTCAAAAGTCCCGCGCTGGTAAGTGTAGTGGTAAAGTATCCGCTTCCTACGACATTGAGTGTATAGCTGGGGTTGGTGGTGCCTATTCCCACATTGCCGGCGTTGGTTACCACAAACTTATCCGCTCCCGCGCTGTCTCCCGTCCTTAAAGAAAAAGAGGTATTGAGTTGGTCCGCGCCTTTGAGATAGGTGTTATGCGCGATAATGTCATTGCCGACAAAGTTATGCGTGCCTTCAACTTCTATGTCAAAAACTTCTTTGCGGCCGGTTTCTTCAATGGCGGTAATTTCCACAAATTCAATTCCGCCTCTTGACAAATCTGTTCCTTTGGTATACACTTTCTTCATAATACCTGCGGCAGATCCGACAATCGCGTCTGTCGCTTTTTTATTGGCGAGAGATAACTTTTTCTCCAAGCGGTCGAGATCGGCAAATTCAGCTCCAAAAAGTTTCTTAAGCTCTCTGGCCGTATTATGCTTGAAAGATAATAGTTTGATTCTCTTTGTTTGCTTCAGATGCTTAAAAAGCCAGAGATAATCGCCATCGCCGGTAATAAACAAAGCCTCGTCATAATCATTCGCATACTTCATCGCCTCCACTGTTAACCGTGAATCCACATCTGCCTTTTTCCTGCCATCGCCAAACTTCTTGACATCAATCAAATTTAATTCATAGCCAAACTCTTTTAGCTTTTTATAAAAGCCAAGCTGTTTTTTGTTGGTTCGGTCAACTCCGCCGTAAAAGAGCAGGCGAGTGGCGCCAAAACGGTAGTGAAGGTATGAGGCCAATTTCTCATAGTCCATCTTCCAGCCAACCCGTGAGGCGGCGTACATTAGATTGGAAGCGTCAATAAAGGCAAAAGTCCGCTTCAGACTGTGGATTTCCGGCACGGCGATTTTCATACCCGGTTTAAGCTGGGAGACTTTAAGCCATTGATTTTTGGTTTTAGTTAAATATGGATGGTTAAGAGTAGTTTCAATGCTCCTGCCGCCAACAGTGGTGATTTTGACAACTTTTTGAAAACCTTTGTTTAAGAGTTTCTTGATTTCCCGATAGACAATCTTTCCTGTTTGCTCATCCAAAGAAGCCACCAGATCGCCGGGCAGAACATCTCTGATTGGGATAAGCAGATCTTCAAATTCAGGGTCATCTTCGTCATCATCATCTCCGTCTTTGCGTTTTTTCTTTTTCCGTTTTATAGGAAGCAGAGTATCGCCGACAACGCATTCGCCGATCACATGAAGTTTAGCCAAAGGATTGGTAGTCCCCACCCCCACATTGCCAACCGAGGATAAAAGGATGTTGCCTGAGGTTAGCGTTGCTAAAGTCAGATTGCCAGAAGTATTTGTCCATCCGCTTGCCCCGCCGCTGGCAATAGTCAATATCCCTGTTGAATTGCCAATGTTCGTGGCGCTAGTTCCTGTGGCGTTGATATTAGCCGTCCCGCCAGTTATTGTTACCCCTGCCGAACCAGTCAAAAGTCCAGCGCTGGTGATTGCGCCGCTTCCGGTAGTTGAGATATTTGATGATGTTGAGATGGTATTTGCGGTGGCAATTGTCCCGAAGCCCGAAGCGATGGAACCGCCAGTCAAAGCTCCGGTTGAAGTCAAAGATGAAGCGAGGACGCCAGAACCTAGCGTTGTGGCATTAAGTACACTTGCTCCATTGATGTAATACGCATTACCTGTGGTTAAGTTAGTATTCCCATCCACATTTAGCTTATATGTTGGATTAGTAGCTCCAATACCAAGGTATCCAGAAGCTAACCAGTTACCGGTGAGATTTTTGTCTGTAATGGTATTAGTTCCAAGGTCAAGAGTTCCTGAGGACAAGGACGCCGTGCCGTCAGTTAGAGTTGCGCCTGTGATAGTGGTGCTAGAAGTAATTGCGCCGACGACATCCAGCTTAACTCCCGGATTAGTGGTACCCACGCCAACATTGCCGCTAACATAAGTATTATGCGCGACAATCCCATTAGCAATAAAGTTATGTGTGTTCTCAACCTCAATATCGTAAACTTGTTCTTCTCCTACATACTCAATAGAGACTATTTTCTCAAATTTAATGTCGCCAAATTCCCCCACCTCGGAGGAGTCGTCGCTAGTAAGCGCGCCACCATCCGAGGTGTCTCCTTTGTCGCCGACTACTGCGATTTCATCGCCGGGGGAAAGATAAATTACCTTTGTCCAATAGGTGTTTAGCAACTGGCTGGAAAATATGTTAGGATAGTTTTTAATGGGAGAAATATTTTTGTTAGTTTTAAAAAAAGCGCCGTTGTTGACAAATTCCCAGCTAGAGAGGTTGGCCTCTATTTGCGCGGAGCTTGCCCAAGTGTCGATAGTTTCAGTGGTGGTACCATTTTTCCTTGACAAACGAAATCCGATAATGTTACTATCTGGAATAGTAGTAACTTTATTTTTTTGGTCGTTGTCATTGTTAATTGAAAGGAAAAGATTATGAGTGATTTGATGACTTTTTATCTCATTTTGGCTATTATCGGTTTGGGGTTTGTCTTGCTGGTTTTGCCCACTTTGATCAAAGGTCCCCAAAAATCTCGCAAGTAATTCCGCGCTACTTTTTACAAGATACGGATGATTTCCGGTCGTTCTTATTTTTTTACCACTCTCGGTTGTTAGCTTAAACACAGGTTTTACTCCCATATCTAAAAGCCCTTTTATTTGGTGTGGCTCAATCTCTCCCGTTTCTTCATTTAGAGATAAAACTTTATCGCCAGCCTTTACATCCTTTATTTGTTTGTATTCAATTTCTTCAGTTTTGAGATTTGAGTTTTGGTTTTGAGATTTGATATTTGAGATTTGAGTTTTGGCGATCGCCAATAGCGAATCGCCTGTTATACACTGACCTTCAACATGTAACTTCTGGACAGGAGCAGTTGTCCCAACTCCAACATGTCCTGCGGAGTCAATTGTTAACCCTTGAGTAGCCAAACCTCCTGTAATTAGACCTATTTTGTCGGCGGAAATCCTATAAAGCCCAGAATTGGTGTCGCTTGCAAACGCTAAAGAAGGGGCGGAATATGTCCCATCCGAAAGAAGAATTTGTCCTGTTGGAGTCATAGTTCCACCAACAACTAAACTTCCTGAAAAATCAGCGTCTTTTCCCCAAGCTTGGTTCCACCTTAAAGACGAAGAACCTAAATTATAAGTAGTGGTAGAGTAGGGGATAATGTTAGAATTTACCCTAGAATTGATCGTTATTTTCTTAGTATTGTCGTAGCCAATTAAAGTATCCTCGTCCACAGTAAGTCCGCCCCTTGCCGTTATATCGTTCCCCGCCACAATATCTTTCGCCACCTTTAAGGAGCCGTCAATTTGCGCATTTTCGTAAACCAGCAAGTCTTCTAATGTCAGTTTTTTTCTAGCTTCCACATCCTGCCAAAATTTTGATTCTATTAGCACTTCCAGTAATGAGGGGTTTTGGTTTAGCCCTTGTGTTATTTTTATTATGGAGGGGTCAACCGCAAAGGTTTCTTCGGTGGAATTGTCCGCTATAACTTTTTCGCCCGCAACTTTTCCGGTACTTTCCAACCCCCGCCCCATTTTTTTAATAGCGTTGTCCCTGCTTTTTAGATTTAAAGCATATCCGCCCAAACCTGCTATTACGAGAGAGGTTAAGACCACTCCTGCTACCACCCATCTTGTTTTAGAAAGAGCGTTTGCGTAAACTGCCCTTGGTCTTACGCGAGGAGTTGATGAGGTGGGTATAAAAATGGGGTTGTACGCTTGCGGAACAAGACCAGCCTTAAACGCCTTCTTTTTTATTTTACTTTTTTCTTTAATTTCCCTCTCTTTTAAAAGGGTTTTTTGGAGCTTTAAAAACTCTTCTTTTGAGTAAAGTCGCGCGTTATTTTTATCTCTTGAACTTACAATTTTTCCTTGTTCTTCAAATCGGCGAAGTGTTGAGGGCGAAATACCAAGGTTTTTAGCGGTTTTCGCAACGGTAAAAAAGGTATTTGATTGGGCAAGGTTTTTGGCAGGCTTGGACATTACTATTTATTTTAGGTAAAGCGTTTGGGAATGTCAAGGGGGAATAAAGTAAATTCAAATGACAAAATTTAAAATTCAATTCAAATTCAAAACTCAATTTGACTAAGGTTTATCCTTTTTTTAAATTCAAATGTTTTAAATTTTGAATTTTGTCCGCCAGCCGGCGGATTGAATTGAATTTTGTCATTTGAGCTTTGAATTTATGCTATACTATTCTTATGTTCCTAGACTACTTTTTTAACAAATTTTCTTACGATTTGGGAATAGACCTTGGCACTTCCAATACCATTGTTTTAGCGGTAGGGAAGGGGATTATAATAAACGAGCCAACGGTTGTGGCTATAAATAAAAAAACTAAAGATATCTTGGCAATAGGAGTGGACGCCAAAAAAATGCTTGGAAAAACCCCCGACACAATTGAGGTAATCCGCCCTTTAAAAGCGGGGGTAGTGAGCGATTTTGATATTGCCCATAAGATGCTTTCCTATTTTTTGAATAAATCAAGGAAGTTTTATAAAGGCTCGTTTGCGTTTGCGAAACCTCGTGTTTTATTAGGAGTCCCGTCGGGCATTACCGAGGTGGAACGAAGAGCGGTTTCGGACGCGGCAAAAACCGCCGGCGCCAGAACTGCTTTTTTGGTGGAAGAACCTATTGCGTCTTCTGTGGGCGCGGGGCTTGAAGTTACCAAACCTTTTGGGATTTTAATAGTGGACATTGGCGGAGGAACTACCGAGATAGCGGTAATTTCTTTGGGCGGGATAGTGGTTGGAAAATCTATAAAAAACGCCGGCGACCAGTTAGACTCCGCAATTGTAAGTTTTGCCAGAGAAGAATTTAATTTAGTGGTGGGAGAAAAAACTGCCGAGGAGTGTAAAATTGCTATAGGCAATGTTTTGCCCGATGCCGAATCCGCAAAACTAACCTTTTCTTTGCGCGGACGAGATGTAAAAACGGGGCTTCCTAAAACTTTGCAAGTAAATGGCGCCGAAATTAAATCAGCAATATCCAGTCCTATTAACTCACTCATTGTCGCAATAAAAGACACTATTGAAGACACTCCCCCAGAACTTATTCCTGATATTATAAAGCAGGGGATTACTTTAAGCGGGGGTGGTTCGCTTGTTAAAGGTTTAGAGGTTTTAATTTCTAAACAAACTGAAATTAAAGTAAAGCTTGCGGATGACCCGATGAGTTGTGTTGCCAAGGGGTGCGCTAAAATTTTAGAAACCTCTGAATTATTTAATTCCATCAAATTATTATGACAGTCAGCCACAAACTACTCGTAATTAGCGCGGTTCTTTTATTAACGGGTGGTTTGTTTCCTTTTACATATTTAAACAGCATTTCTCATAGATTTATGTTTCCCGTACAGGTTGGTATTCACACTTTGTCAATTAATGCTATGGATGAGGTGGTGTTTTTAAAAAAGATAAGAGGTGTAAAAGAAGAACTTTTTGAGCTTTACAAAATAAAAGAGCAAAAAATTTCTTTGTCGGCGCAGGTTGTTGAGTTGGAGTTGGAAAATAAAACCTTAAAAAATCAACTGGGTTTTTCTGAAAATATTGGGCGGAAAATGGTAATGGCTTCCGTAACCGGGGCGGGTTTTGGTTCAAGCGCCTCGCTAGTTTTAAATGCGGGGGAGATTTTGGGGGTTAAAGTGGGGAACGCCGTTTTATATGAAAATTATTTAATAGGCATAATAAGTTTTGTTTCTCCCAATTCTTCCACGGTTAAATTATTGAACGACCCGGATGCGAAAGTGTTGGTCTTGTCGCAGAATAGCAGGGCAAAAGGTATTGTTGTTGGAAATTATGGCACCACTGCTCTTATGAAGAATATTTTAATAAACGAGTCCATTGATTTAGGCGATATGGTTGTAACTTCAGGTGAAGACCTTTTAATTCCTAAAGGACTTGTTATAGGCAGAGTTACGAAAATAAATTTTAAAGAAGAAGAAATTTTAAAGTCGGCGGAGGTAGAGTTGGGGGTTAACCCGCGCAAATTGGAAATGGTGTTTGTGATGGGGGA
>JAHIUT010000002.1 GCA_018817085.1 Patescibacteria group bacterium
AAAAACTCGCGAGCAGGCAAGCTCCCGCGCTTTTTCTTTATGTTGGACATAGTGGGAAGAAG
Source organism: Patescibacteria group bacterium (assembly GCA_018817085.1). Classification (NCBI taxonomy): domain Bacteria; species Patescibacteria group bacterium. The sequence goes on from JAHIUT010000002.1 coordinate 63, forward strand.
ACACCTTAACCACTCTTTTTCTTTTATAAAACCTAAATAACATATAAACCAGAATACCATATTTTATAAAACCACTCGTACCTTCTTGCTCTTCGGATTTGGTTTGGGTATTATACAACTATGCAACCGTTAGCGGATAGAATAAGACCCACAAATCTTTCCGATTTTGTTGGTCAAAAACACATCCTTTCTAAACAGAGTCTTTTATACAAAGCCATAAAATCGGGCAATATTTTCCCCATAATATTTTGGGGCCCGCCCGGCTCGGGCAAAACTACCTTAGCCCGAATTATAGCAAATGAGACAAAAGCAAAATTTTTGGAGTTCTCCGCCGTAAATACAAAAACAGCCGAATTAAAAAAGATTTTTGAAGACCTGCGAAAGAATAAATCGGACGGAAAAACCATAATATTCATAGACGAAATCCACCGCTTTAATAAACTTCAACAAGACTCTTTCCTTCCTTATGTTGAGAGAGGGGATATTCTCCTTATTGGCGCCACAACTGAAAACCCTAGTTTTGAAATAATACCCCCCCTTCTTTCACGAACAAGAGTATTTACGCTAAAAAGTTTATCCCAAGACGAACTAAAAAAAATAATAGAAACGGCCTTAAAAGATAATGAGAGGGGGTTAGGACGATTTGCCGTTAAAATGGACGCGGACGCTATTGACCTTTTAATTGCAGGTTCAAACGGAGATTCCCGCGTCCTTCTGAACGCGTTTGAAATCGCTGTAATAAACGCCCCTAAAATAAACAAAAGAACAGTGGTAACAAAGGAACTTATAAAAGAGGCGTTCCAAAAACGGTTTCTTATGTACGATAAAGCGGGCGACGAACATTACAACACTATTTCCGCTTTTATAAAAAGTATGCGCGCAAGCAATATAAATTCCGCTTTATATTATCTAGCGAGGATGGTAGAGGTTGGCGAAGACCCACTTTTTATTGCCCGAAGAATGGTTATCTTTGCTTCAGAGGATATAGGAATGGCGCAACCCACCGCTCTTGTTGTGGCAAACGAGGTTTTTAACGCTTGCGAAAAAATAGGGTATCCTGAATGCCAAATAAATCTGGCTCACGGTACCGTTTATTTGGCAAACGCTAAAAAAAGCAGAGCTTCTTATAACGGATATTTTAAAGCTTTGGAGGATGTTCAAAAATACGGCAATCTTCCAATACCTTTTGAGATATTAAACGCTCCCACAAAACTAATGAAGGAACTAGGGTACGGTAATAACTACAATCCCTACACCAAAAAAGACCTGCTTCCAGATAAATTAAAGGGAAGAGAATACTTTACTTAGCCGAGCCGCCGAGTTTCTCTATTTTTTTAAGCGCGGGTTTGGAATAAACAAACCCAACAAAATTTAGTTTCTTGGCAAATTTGCCATTGCCCAAAATTTTTATCCCGTCTTTTTCTATATTCTTGTACCCATCTTTTCTCAAAAATTCCACCGTAATCTTTGCGTTGTCTTCAAATTTATTAAAAAACTCCACATTCAAAACCGAATATTTCTTCTGGGTTGGGTTTCTAAAACCGCCCATTTGGGGAAGCCTTTTAACAAGAGGCAATTGCCCCCCTTCAAACCAAGGCTTTACTTTTCCCCTTCCTCTACTCTTCTGACCTTTTTGACCCTTCCCTACCGTATGCGCTCCTTTACCACTTCCAACACCTCGTCCTATACGTTTGCCTTTTTTTCTATTTCCTTTTATCCTAACTAAATTATTAAGCTCCATTTATTTGGTAAACTTTCCTCTTAAACTACTCCCCGAAACCAATTTCTTTAAAGCCATTAATGTGGCATAAGCGCAAACCTCTTTATTGCTACTCCCTATAATTTTAGCAGATAGGTTTTTTATACCCGCAAGTTCGGCAACAGGTCTCACCGCGCCCCCCGCAATGATCCCCGCTCCTTCGGGAGCCGGTTTTAACAAAACCGTAACACTCTTAAATTTAGCGCTAACTTCGTGCGGTATGGTACCCTCGCTAAGCTCTATTTTAACAGTATTGCCCCTTGCCAACGCCACTCCCTTCTTAATAGCGGAGTTAACATCTTTAGCTCTCCCTTTGCCAATTCCAACCCCCATATTTTCGTCTCCCGCAAGAACCAAAGCTGTAAAAGAAATACTATTACCGCCTTTAGTCTTTTTGGAAACTCTCTTAATTTGCAATACTTCTTCTTTAAAATTTGTAATCAAAACTGTATACCCCCTTTCCTAATACCTTCAGAAAGATTTTTAACAACCCCATGATATTTATACCCGCCCCTATCAAAAACCGCTTTCTTAACACCCTTTTTAAGCAACCTTTTTCCAAACTTCTCTCCAAACTCAAAAGATTTGTTCTTAACGCTAAAACCTGCCACTAGAGTTTTGGAATTGCTATCGTCTATAGCTTGCGCGTATATAAATTTGTTGGACCTAAAAACACTTAATCTAGGTTTGTCGGGCAATCCTGCAACCTTTGCCCTTATTCTAGCTTTTCGTCGGTCTATTGGTTTTTTATATCTTTTAACTTTGTTCATAAAAATTACACGCCAACTTTACCCGCTTTACCCGCTTTTCTCTTAACTATCTCGCCTTGATATCTTATGCCTTTGCCTTTGTAAGGTTCCGGTTTTCTGACCTTTCTAATATTTGCCGCCACCTGCCCCACCAAAGTTTTGTCTATTCCTAAAACAATTATTGTAGTCTGGTCAGGAACATTTAAAATTATGCCTTGCGGAGGAGTAATTACCACAGGATGTGAAAAACCTATTAACAGGGTAACATTTTCTCCCGTCTTAGACGCCCGAAACCCTACCCCAACTAATTCCAAAGTTTTTGAAAACCCTTCCGAAACCCCCGTTACCATATTAGCAATTAAAGCTCTATATGTTCCCCATAATGCTTGGGCCTCAGGGGTATCCGCTTTTTTTGTTACCTCTAAAACTCCTTCCTTGATTACTATACCCAATTCTTTTGGAACTGTGAGAAAATTTTCACCTTTCTGTCCCACCACTTTAACCACAGCTCCCTCTAAAGTTGTTTTCACACTATCTGGTATTAAAATTGGTAGTTTTCCTATTCTAGACATATCTTTTACCAAATCTCGCAAATAATTTCTCCGCCTAGTTTTCTTTTTCTTGCTTCCAAGTTGCTCATTAAACCACGGGATGTTGAGATAACAGACACCCCAAGTCCCCCCAAAACCTGTCTTATATCTTTATATCCTACATAAACTCTCCTGCCCGATTTGGATACCCGTCTTAAACCCATTACCGCCGGTTTGTCGTTTGCATAAGAAAGCTCCACATTTAAATACTTAAATTTTTCCTTTTCTTTTTTAAACACTTTAAAATCATTAATAAATTCCAGTTTCTTTAAAACCGTGCATAGCTCTTTAACCGCGGAAGAGTTGGGTACCTCAATATTAGTTTTACCGCGCATATATGCGTTTTTAATCTGCGACAAAAAATTTGATATGGTATCTTTATTCATAATTTTCAGGAACTAGATTTTTTAACTCCTGGGAGTTCCCCTTGATGAGCAAGCTCCCTAAAACAAATTCTGCAAATTCCGAATTTTCGTATAAAACCGCGGGGACGCCCGCAAAGCTGGCATCTGTTATACTCTCTGACTTTAAATTTAGGTTTTGCTTTTTGTTTTATAATTAAACATTTCTTTGCCATAATATTTTAATCTCTAAACGGAAACCCCAATACTTTTAAAAGCTTATAACCCGTTTCGTTATCTTGGGCAGTCGTAACCAAAGTAATTTGAAAATTCTTAACTTTATCTACCTTGTTTGCGTCAATTTCAGAAAAAACTGTGTGGTCGTTTATTCCCAAAGTATAATTTCCATTTTTATCAAAAGCCTTTCTGGAAAGACCTCTAAAATCGCGCAGTCGTGGCAAAACAATTTTAGTTAATTTTTCATAAAAATCCCACATTCTCTTACCTCGCAATGTTACCGAAAGACCCACAATATCCCCCTGCCTTATCTTAAAACCCGCTATGGATTTCTTGGCGGGACGAGTAGTAGGCATTTGACCCGTTATTAAAGATATGTCTTTTTTTGCGGACGCCATAAAATTTTTATCGTCTTTAAAATTTCCCAAACCCATATTAACCATAATCTTCAGAAGTTTGGGGGCGGCCATAACATTTCTTATCCCAAATTCTTTGGATACTAAATTTATTTTTTCCGTTAAAACTTCTTTCTTCATATTCTAAAAAGCCTCCTTACACTTTTTGCATTGTCTTAACTTCTTTCCCGCAGACATAAAATAACCTACTCTTGTTGGTTTAGAACATTTAGGACAAATTAATTTAACCCGAGAAACAGGTATCTTTTTTGTTATTTCAACAATACCCCCCTTGCTCTGGTCTTTTTGCTTTAAATGTTTCTTAACAACATTAACCTTTGCAACGATAACACTATTAAGTTTAGGAAAGGATTTTTCAACAACGCTTTCCTTGCCTTTCTCTTTGCCGTATATAATTTTTACCTTATCCCCTTTTCTTATTCGCATATTTTGTATTCCTAACAATACAGCCATATAACCATTAAACCATTTTCCTTCCTCCCCCCTACCAAACTTCACCCGCTTGCGAAACAATTTTCATAAATCCGCTGTCTCTAAGTTCTCTGCAAACAGGCCCAAAAATTCTGGACCCCACAGGGTTTTTATCCTTGTCCACAACAACTGCCGCGTTATCGTCAAACCTGATATAACTACCATCTATACGACGGACCTCCTTCCTTGTCCTAACTATTACCGCCTTAACTATACTATGGTCTTTAACAATACTGTTAGGAACCGCGCCTATAACCGCGCAAGTTATTATATCCCCAAGAGAAGCAAATCTTCTTTTTGAAGACCCGGGAATCCCAATACATTGCACTCTTTTAGCCCCGCTATTATCGGCTGAATTTAGATAAGTTCCCGCTTGAATCATAGTACCTCCAAAACGCGCCACTTTTTATCTTTGCTTAAAGGGCGACAAGACTCTATTTTAACAAAATCTCCTTCTTTCACTTTAATTTTTTCAGGTATGTGCGCTTTAAAAGTACTCGTACTCTTTACCCGCTTTTGATATAAGGAATGAGTTTTTACCATATCTACCACAACCGTAACCGTTTTTTGCATCTTCGCGCTTTTTACTTTTCCGACAAACGATTTTTTAGCCATTTTTTAAAATCTCCTTTTCTTTAATAATAGTTAACATCCGCGAAACATCGCCTCTGCCCTTTTTTAGTTTAGAGGTATCCTTTAGCTTACCTAAACTAGCCTCATAAGTCAATTTAGACAACTCTTTCAGAGCTTCCGCAAGTTTTTTGTTGAGTTCTCCGATTTCTAATTTTCTAAGTTCTTTAACATCCATAATTAATTCTCCAAAATGAAGCGAGTTTTCACAGCCAATTTACTTGAGGCTCTTGCAAAAGCTTCCCTTGCTAAAACCTCCGAAACACCCGCCAACTCAAAAATAATTTTTCCCTTTCTAACAACGCACCCGTAATGAGATACTATTCCTTTACCTCCGCCCATTCTTGTTTCGTTAGGCTTTTTGGTAATAGGTTTATCCGCAAAAGCCCTAATCCATAATTTCCCGCTTCTTTTTGTGTGGTGGGCTATAGCTTTTCTCGCCGCTTCAATTTGCGCCACTGATAAAATTCCAGAACTTTCCGCCTTTAGGGCAAATTTTCCAAAAGAAACTGTGGACCCTCTCACAGCGGGACCTTTAATAAAAGCGCCCACCATATGTCTTCTAAATTTTGTTTTCTTAGGCATTAACATAATAGTATAAATTCAAAAGTTTTATAAATTTGAATTTGGAATTTGATTTGTTATTTGAGTTTTGTCATTTGAATTTCATTTAACTTCCCCCTTATAAATCCAAACTTTTACTCCTATATTCCCGTAAGTTGTAAAGGCGGCTTTTTGACCATAATCAATATCCGCGCGCAAGGTCTGCAAAGGGACAGAACCGGAAACCCTGGTATCCGTCCGTCCAATGGAACTGGGTCCGCTCAAAACTCCCGAACAAGTTATTTTTATGCCTTTTGCCCCTTTTCCCATAGCCTTCTCAATCGCCCCCACCATAGCTCGCTTGTACGGAAACCTTTTCTCTATTTGACGGCATATCCCTTCGGCTACTAAACTTGCCGAAGTCTCATAATCTTTAATCGTTTCAACCACAAGCTCCACCTTAGACTTGGTAATTTTAGAAAGCTCATCCCTCAAAACCGTTGTGCCAGACCCCCCTCTTCCAATAACCACACCCGGTCTTGACACAAAAACGGTTATTTTAAGAGCGGAAATAGATCTATCCAACTCAATCCTACTTAAACCCGCCGAGGCGAGTTTATTTTTTAAAAACAATCTAACTTTTTTGTCTTCCAGAACATTTTTTACCCGCTCTTTTCCTTCCGCATACCAATGCGCTTTCCAGTCTTTGGTAATGCCCATTCTAAATCCTTCCGGATGCATCTTATTTCCCATTTTTTTTCACCTTTCCTTTCTTAGAACTTAAGGACAAAACCTTTTTGGATTCTGAATCCGAGGATTCTATATCCTTGAGTTTAGGTTTGGTCTCAACTTCAACCAAACCTTCTAATTTCATAGTTACATTAGTAGTCCTTTTCATAATTTTGTGATGCCCCCCTCTAGACACAAATCTACCCCTCTTTAAAGTAGTTCCAGGTCCTATTAATAATTCCTTTATATAAATAGTTTCTTCTTTTAGTCCCTTCGTTTTAGCATTCGTCTTTGCCGATTCCAGCAATTTCAAAAGCGGACCTGCCGCTTTTTTTTCGGCAAATTTTAATATTCTTTTAGCGGAGATATAATTCTGGTTCCGTAAAACCCTAGCAACCAACATCACTTTCCGCGGAGACATTCTTAAATTATTTAATTTAGCGCTTACCATATTATTTTCCATATTGTTTATCAGCAGGTTTAGAAAACCCTTTTTTGCTATGTCCTTTAAACACTCGCGTAGGAGAAAACTCTCCAAGTTTGTGCCCTACCATAGATTCGGTTACAAAAACCGGCGTAAATATTTTTCCATTATGCACTTCAAAATTAAGTCCCACCATTTCGGGAGTTATGGTACTCCTCCTTGACCATGTTTTTATAGGTTTACCGCCGTTACCTTTAGCTACCGTAACCTTTAACAATAGTTTCTTGTCCACAAAAACACCTTTTTTTAAACTTCTACTCATTTTTTCCTCCTTCTTTGTAAAATATATTTACTGGTCTGCTTTCTTCTTCTTGTTTTTTTACCTTTAGCCGGTTGTCCCCAAGGACTTACAGGAGATTTTCTACCTACTCCGGTAGTGCTGTAAGAACCGCCATGCGGGTGTTTGTAAGGCATAGCCACTCCTCGCACGGTAGGACGAATCCCCAAATGTATTTTCCTTCCAGCCTTGCCCATTTTAACATTTTTAAGGTCTTCATTTGTAAGCGCGCCAATAGTGGCAAAACAGCGGGATAATATCTTCCTGATTTCTCGGCTTGGGAATTTTAGAGTGGTGAATTTATCGTCCGCAGACATAATAACCGCCCCACATCCTGCCGCTCTAACCAATTGACCCCCTCGGCCAGGATATATTTCTATATTATGCACAAAAGTTCCAATTGGAATGTTTCTTAAAGGCATAGCATTGCCCACTTTAATCTCAACCTTTTCCCCAGATTCCACTACATCTCCTTTTTTAAGACCTTGCGGAGCCAAAATATACCTCTTTTCCCCATCCGCGTAGTGCAATAGAGCAATATTAGGCCCATGCGTTGGGTCATATTCTAAAGCAAATACTTTGGCAGGAATATCTTTTTTATTCCTCTTAAAATCTATAATTCTCAAAAACTTTTTCGCGCCCCTCATTTTATGACGGGTGCTGATTCTGCCTTTGCTTCGCCCCGCAGGACCGTGTAAAGGTACAATTAAAGATTTTTCAGGTCTTTTTTTATCCACCTCATAAATTACATCGCTTCTTAATCTACGACTGGATGTTGTTGGACGACTTCTTTTCAAACTCATTTCTTTTTATTCCTTTCCTTAACCTCAAAAATCTCTATTTTTTGACCTTTCTTTACTTCCACCACCGCTTTTTTAATGGGGCTCTTTCGGTAATTATGCTTCCTGTTAACCATACTTCTTTTTTGTTTCGCGGCGGTTTTAAGAGTTCTAACGCTCACCACTTCAACCCCAAAAATCTCCTCCACCACATTTCTTATACTGCCTTTGGTAGATTTTAATCCCACTTCAAACAAATATTTGCCTTCAGATGCAAGTTTCATAGATTTTTCTGTGATTATTGGTCTTTTGACTATTGTTGTATATTTCATTTTAAAAATGTGTCGTAAATAATATCCAAACTAGGTTTAACAATAATTAAAGTATCCAAACTTAAAACATAAAAAGCGTTAAGTTCGCAAGCAGGTTTTACAAAAATATCTTTTATGTTCCTTGCAGACTTATTTATTTTATCGTCCCCTCCTTTTGGAATCACCAAACCTACTTTGCCTAAAATTTCCAAATCTTTTAGCAAGCCCGCCATTTTTTTAGCGCTGTAAGTATTAAATTTCAAATCTTCCAGCACAATAATTTTATTTCCGCGGGCTTTATCGGAAAGGACGGAAAAAAGAGCGGAAGTCCTCATTTTTTGGGGCATTTTAAGCGACCAATCTTTAGGTTTAGGTCCATGCGCAACGCCCCCGTGAACCCATATCGGAGACCTAATAGAACCGTGCCTTGCTCTGCCAGTGCCTTTTTGCTTCCACGGTTTTACGCCGCCCCCCGACACTTCGGCGCGAGTTTTTGTTTTAGCCGTTCCCCTCCTTTGGTTTGCTAAATAAACACGAACATATTGTGAAACGAGGTTTTCATTAAAATCGCAACCAAAGACCTCCTTTTTAAGGCTAATTTCGCCAACCTTTTCTTTTTTAGTGTTATAGATATCAACTTTCATTATTAAACTTTAGTAAAACTTTACCATTTCTAGCCCCAGGCACAGGTCCCGAGATTGCCACAATATTTTTTTCTTTATCAAAAGAAACTATTTTAAATCCTTTAACCGTAACCCTCTCATTACCAAATCTCCCCGCCATCCTTTTGCCTTTATAAACTCTGCCCGGCGTAGTTCCCGCCCCTATGGAACCGGGGGCGCGGTGCCTGTCGGATTGACCGTGAGTTGCGGGGCCTCCGTGAAAGCCGTGTCTTTTTACAACACCGGAAAACCCTCTACCTTTAGAAAATCCCGTTATTGTAACGGGATTCCCCACCCCAAAAACCGTTTCTTTAACTTCGTCAATAATCTTTATTAAAGTAACAGGAACCACTTTTCCCGTGTCCTCAAAAACCTGGCTCATTTCAATTTTTTTTCCATTTATTACAACCATTATTTGCAAAACTGTTCGTCAAAAAGTAAGCGCCTTGTTTCGGCGCTTAAATCACCTAAAATCCTTCGCCTAGGCCTTTCTTTTAAAAGTTTTTAAGCCGAGATTTCAATCCCTACACCTGAAGGCAGACTTAAATGAGATAATTGGTCTATGGTGCTGACCGTAGGCTCCAAAATGTCAATTAACCGCACATGCGTTCGCACTTCAAAATGTTCCCCCGACCTTTTATCTATATGCGGACCGCTTATAACGGTTATCTTTTCCATTTTTGTGGGCAGGGGAACAGGCCCCGCCACTTTAGCCCCTGTCCTTATTGCCGTGTCAACGATTTTAGAAGTGCTCTCATCAACAACTTTTGTGTCATACCCTTTTATTCTTACCCTAATCTTTCCTTTAGCCATTTTTTTTATAATATCTTTGACACAACTCCGCAACCAACGGTGCTTCCGCCTTCTCGTATAGCGAAACGCAGGCCTTCCTCTATAGCAACTGGAGTTATAAGTTCCACCACCATTTTTACATTATCTCCCGGCATTACCATCTCAACACCTTCTGGAAGAGTAACATCTCCCGTAACATCAGTTGTTCTGATATAAAATTGAGGTTTGTACCCGCTAAAAAACGGCGTATGCCTACCGCCTTCTTCTTTAGAAAGGATATATACTTCCGCCTCAAATTTGGTTAATGGCTTAACACTTCCGGGTTGGGCCAAAACTTGACCACGCTCCACTTGGTCCCTTTCCACACCTCTTAACAAAACTCCCACATTATCCCCAGCCAACCCTTCTTGAAGAGATTTTTTGAACATCTCAACGCCGGTAACCACAGTTTTGCGAGTATCCTTAATGCCCACTATCTCTATTTCCTCATTAACCTTAACCTTTCCTCTTTCAATTCTCCCTGTTACAACCGTTCCCCTACCCTTAATGGAAAACACATCTTCAACCGGCATCAAGAAAGGCTTGTCTAGCTCTCTTACCGGAGTTGGAATATATTCATCCACCGCTTTCATAAGGTCAGTAATGCTTTGGACAGCGTCTTTATCCCCTTCCACCGCTTTAAGAGCGGAACCTCTTATTACCGGAACTTTGTCTCCGGGGAATCCATATTTTGTTAAAAGTTCTCTAACTTCAACTTCAACCAAATCCAAAAGCTCCTTATCGGAAACCATATCGGTTTTATTCATATAAACAACTATCGCCGGAACATTTACCTGACGCGCAAGCAAAATATGCTCTCTTGTTTGAGGCATTGGTCCATCTGGGGCGGACACTACCAAAATAGCGCCGTCCATTTGAGCCGCGCCGGTAATCATATTTTTTATATAATCTCGGTGTCCGGGAGCGTCTATATGCGCGTAGTGCCTACTTTCCGTTTCGTACTCAACATGAGTGATATTAATCGTAATACCTCTTGCTCTTTCTTCAGGAGCCTTGTCTATATTCTCATAAGGGGTATATTGGGCTAATCCTTTCTCCGCCAAGACCTTAGTAATAGCGGCGGTAAGGGTAGTCTTACCATGGTCAACATGACCTATTGTTCCCACATTAACATGTGGTTTTGTTCTTTGAAACTCTGCCATAATTAAACCTTTCTGCTTATACAGCCTAATACCATAACGCGTCTGTTTATAGTATTAAGACATTAAGCGAGATAATTATAACTAAATGTACTATTAAATCAATAGCTTTTATTAGACTACCTTTATTATCAACAATTATAGGGATTATGTCAACAATATCTTTTGATAGAATATTTAGCGGGTAACGAATATTATTTCTGTTAATTTGCCCCTTGACACCGACTATATGGTCGGTATAATCGGGGTATGAATAAAATAAATGAGTTGACAGACCGACAAAAAGAGGTCCTCGGGGCTATTTATAGCTCTTTAAAAGATTCAGGTTATCCTCCTACTCTTGCTGATCTTCGGGAAAAGTTAAAGGTGGTTTCTAATCAAACAGTCTTAGATCTTCTAAAATTGTTAGAAGAAAAGGGGTATATTAAAAAAGAGGATGGTGCCGCTCGAGGATTAAAGATTTTAAAAAAAGGTTTTGAATCGCTTGGAGCAAAACCAATCTTACCGATTGTTGGGATAACCGCAGCAGGTCCTTATACAGAAGCCTTTGAAAACTTAGAGTGGAAAAGTTGGGCTGGTACTAAAATGGCAGACGATGTTTTTATTGTAAAAATACGCGGGGATTCAATGATTGGCGCGGGGTATGATAATGGGGATAATGTATTAGTCCAAGAAGCGAAAGAATTTAAAAACGGAGATATTGTTCTTGCCAGAAGTAACGATGGAACAACCATTAAAAGATTGGTTCACGATAATGGGAAGGTTTATTTAAAGCCAGAAAATCAGAAATACAAAAATATTCCAATTTATCCAGATACAAGATTATTAGGTAAAATTATAGGTAAAGTTAAGGAGGAGAGAGGAGTATAACTATGCAAAAGCCCTATTACGAAAAACCTAAATTCAAACTCTATCAAGCGAATTGTCTAGATTTATTAGCTGAACTTCCCGAAAATTCTGTTGATATGGTTTTTGCCGATCCACCTTATCTTCTTTCAAATGGTGGTTTTACTGTTCACGCTGGACGACGCGTTAGTGTCAACAAAGGTGAGTGGGATAAAAGCAATGGATTGAAAAAAGATTTTGAATTTCATCTTGAATGGATACGAGCTGTGAAGCGTATTCTAAAACCGCACGGTACGATTTGGATCAGTGGAACTTATCACTCTATTTACCAATGTGGATTTGCGCTTCAAGTTGCCGGGTTTCATGTTCTTAATGATATTGCATGGTTTAAACCAAACGCATCGCCGAATTTGAGCTGTCGTTTTTTTACTGCCAGCCACGAGACACTCGTCTGGGCAAGAAAAGATAAAAAAGCAAAACACACTTTCAATTACAATTTAATGAAAAACGGCATTTGGCCAGAGGACGCCTTAAAAAAACCCGGACTCCAAATGCGATCAGTTTGGTCAATTTGTACACCAAAAACAATTGAAAAGAAATTTGGAAAGCACCCAACGCAAAAGCCAGAGGATTTGTTAAAAAGGGTTGTTCTTGCGAGTACAAACAAGGGCGATTTAATTTTAGATCCTTTCACTGGAAGCTCCACAACAGGTGTCGTTGCATATCTCTTCGGACGACAATTCCTCGGTGTTGATACCGATTCAAAATTTTTGGATTTATCAATAAAACGGTTTGAAGAACTAGATCGCAATTTGAAAAATAAACTTATCAAATAATTATGAAAATAGTAACGCGGGCTACGGCCATAAAAAATTTAAAAAAGTGTGTCAGGCAAGATTTGCGCGCTTTGGCTTTGAAATACGGTATTACGACATACGAAACAGGTAAGCAGAACAAGGGCTGGAAAGGGCTTGTTTTGGAACGATTGGCTGGACTTCAAACTAATGTATCAAAAGCACCAAACGGGCTTTCTTACGAATTAAAATCGGTTGCCTTTCATTTTGTAAAAAAGGAACTTGTACCAAAAGAAACAATGGCAATAACGATGATAAATCCAGCAGAATTGAAGGCCCATTCATTTTTTGAAAGTCATTGTTGGGCGAAACTAAAAGCAATCGTCTTTTGTGCCGTGAGATGGAACGGAAAAAATTCAGAAACAGCGGAACTGATCAAAGTGGCGAGTTTGGATTTTGCCGAGGATGATGAACTGATCAAAGAAATCAAAGCCGATTATGATTTTATCCGAGAGAAGTTGATAAAACACGGCTTTGAAAGTTTGACAGGCAGGGGCGGTAAGTGGATACAAGCAAGAACGCTTTCAGAAAACGACCGGAGAGATTATGCAGAAAAAATGAATAGACTAACACGGGGACTTGCTATTTGGATCCCAGATGAAAAAGTTGTAAAACAAATTATGGGAAGACTGAGTAATAATAAATCTAGACTAGATATTAAACAAATTATTTTACAAATTAGAGAAGATATCCAAAAAAGAAAAAGCGAAGTTTTGGTTTATCAAAAGCTTATTAAGTATTTTAACAACCGTTTTGTTAATGAACTCCGAACCTCGGTCGGAATGGAAATTAAAGATGATAAAAGGAAACTGCAGGAGGAGTTCGTACAAAGCATCCTCCAAGAAGATTTCAGTTATTCTAGGTACGGTTATTACGACTTCCCATTGGGTGATTTCATCAACAGCGTTTATGTGGTAGATATTGTTTTGATTTACAGTATCAACACGGATTGAGCCTGGCAGATTATTGTTTTGAGGTGGAGCTGTAGTTCCTATATTAACCGCAGAAGGTTTGGTTGGATTAACCCAAGAGTTTTTATACATGTTAGTTTTACGAAGATTGTTAATATGAGAGTGGGAGACCTTAGAAATATTTAGGTATTCCCAGTTATTAAAGATTTCGTATTCTCTTCTTAGAATTTCTTTGGTAGCGAGGGAATTTAGCCTCAAATGCAAGCTGTCTGTTTTTTCCAAGAGTTTAACATCGTAGGCTTTGTATGTGAGATTTGGATTATGTCTTACATAGGGTTTTCTAGAGAGTTTTCTTTTCAAAGTGCGGTGGATAAGTTTATGCATTTGGGTTTTCTTGAAGCCGGTGATTTTCTTAAGGTAGAGGAGGATAATTTTTTTATCATGTTTAGCGAGTTTACAATATTTAAATTTGTCTATAGTGGTTTGGATAAAGTTGTATTTTGCCTCAATAGTTTCTATTTCCAGAACTATTTTTTTAGAGGATTTCAAAAACTCTTTAATTTCGGTAATATTATTTAGGCGCGAGTCATCCATAATTACTTCCATATCAAAGGTAATTTTGGGACTTGCGCCTTTCTTTTTCAACCCTTTTCAGTTCACTTTTTCGGTTGTTTTAAGATAGGATTTCGGTTCACTCTTCGTTTGAACAAGACTAACTATTGCTTTCCATATCTGATTTGTATAAAATAAAGACATGTTTGAGGTTTTTATTGTCCTTTTAATAATTTTTTTGCTTTTAATTCTTTCTGGACTTAAAGTTATTAACCAGTACGAACGAGGTATTGTTCTTACGCTTGGTTCGTATTCTTATACCTTGGAACCGGGACTAAAAGTTGTAGTTCCCATTTTTCAAAGACTTATTAAGGTAGATATAAGAATTACTACTTCTGATATTCCTCAACAGGAAGTAATTACTCAAGACAATTTGCCGGTAGGGATTAATGCGGTAGTTTATTTTCAAGTTAAGAAACCCGAAGACGCCATACTTAAAATACAAGATTACGCTTATGCGGTAACGCAATACGCGCAAACAGCTTTAAGAGATGTAATAGGCGGCGTGGAGCTAGACACTTTGCTAACCGAAAGGCAAAAAATTGCCGACGAGATAAAAGCTTTGGTGGACAAAGAAACGGTTGATTGGGGAATAGATGTTACATCCATAAAAATTCAAGATATTGAACTCCCCGCGGATATGAAACGCGCTATGGCAAAACAAGCGGAAGCTGAAAGAGAAAGACGCGCGACTATCATTCGTTCGCAGGGGGAACTTGCCGCTTCCAAAAATTTGCAAGAAGCTATGAAAAAAATGTCGGAATCGGGCGCTATATCTTTGAGAACATTGCAAACTATTGAGGCAACTACAGCAAACCCCGCAAATACCGTTGTTTTTGCTCTTCCTGTAGAGGTTTTAGAAGGATTAAGAAAACTTGGGGCTAAATGATTATTTAATGGCTTCTAGAAATTCTTCCGCCAATTTTCCAGTTTGTTCGGTTTTTTGATAAAACTCTTTCCAAACAACTACAATATTAGCGTCGTTAAAGACAGCTCTTTGGACTTCCCTTATTGTGTCTCCGCCGGCGATGGCTATTAAAGTATTGTAACTTGACCTAACTTTATTTATTTGAAGATAGGGAAGGGGAATTCTTTTATTAAACTCGGTCTCGTCCACGCCCCTATGCAGAATTATCACCGACGGCATTTTTCTAAGTTTTCGCAACACTTTTATTGGTTCTTGTACATTCATCAGGTCAAGCATACTGTCTATTTCGTATTTTATGCAGGACTCAATAAAAGCGTTAATCGTTTCTATGGGGGCGTGACCTAAACCCACGATGGCGTTTGCTCCTGCTTGTTTTGCGATTTTAACTTCGGTTTCTCCTCTGTCCATAACTTTTAAGTCGGCAACAACATACCCGCCCCACCAATTTTTTATATCTTGGATACCCTGCATTCCGTAGGTTTTTATTAAAGGGGTTCCTGCTTCCACCAAAATTCTTTCGTTTTTTGGTAAAGTTTGAATTATGTTAAAGGCTTCTTGAAGACTGTTGTTTAATGCGATTTGAATATATCTTGTTTTTCTGTTAAGCATATCTTTATTTTACCACTTTTTGTATCGTCATTGCGAGGAGGAATGGAATGACGACGAAGCAATCTTAAGGGGTCTATCCCTATTTGACTGAAAATGGTATTATCCATTTTAGATCTTGGCGGTTTGTCTTGCTCTTGCGGGAAAGGAGAATACCCATGTCCGACGAAAGCATTAAGCTCAAGGCGGAATTTGTTTTGGATGAAATCTTTCTCAAAGACATACGGAAGTGTAGGGATGCAGATGACATTTGGCGGGCTTTGGTAGAATTGGGCAATCCCCTCAAAATTAAAAAGAAGGAGATTCCTGCCCTTATCAAGTCCCTAGTCAACCGTTGCTACCTTGTCAGAATTCATTTTTCTAGGAAATATCGTCCGTCCGACTGTATCGGTACACGACTGCCGCCCCCGTCGCCACCTGTGTCGGAGGGGGAATGGGACGCTTCAATGGGGGTTTTAAGGATTCCCGCCAAGAAACCTAGCGGTTTTTGGGGTGGGGGTACCACCTTTGTAGGTATGTCCAAGGGAAAATACGATTAGAGAAGGACTTGCGCGGCGGGGCTGTTTACCAAAGTACCCGCCGCTTTTCTTTTTGCAATGTTATAATCTAAGTATTGCGGGATCTGCTAATGGTAGTCGCCTCAACGGCGACCCGCCGACGAGGCGGGGACAAGGTTTTTAGAAATAAAATGTGGTACTCTTATGTATTGAGGTCAAAAAAGAACGGACGTTTTTATTACGGATCAACTAGTGATCTAAAAAGACGGTTTTTAGAACACAATCAGGGGATCGGGGGTAAATATACTAGGGACAATCGTCCATTTGAATTGGTTTATTATGAAGCTTATTTAAATAACAAAGACGCCAAAAAAGCTGAAGATTTTTATAAATCCGGTTATGGCAGGGAGGTTTTTAAAGGTAAAATTGAGAATTTTTTGAAAGATTGCCCGGTCGTCTAACGGTAGGACCGCAGGCTCTGAACCTGTGTATCGTGGTTCGAATCCATGCCGGGCAGCCACGCACCATTCGGTGCATGGCTTTGCCAGGCAACGAAGGTAAGTGAGGGATATACCGTCTGGTATATCCCAAGTACCAATGAAATTTTATTACGTTTATCTTCTTCAAAGCAAAAATAAAAACTTTTTTTACGTTGGTTTTACCACTGATTTGAAACGCCGTTTTAAAGAACACAATAACAAAGAAGAATTATCAACCAAGCATTATGCCCCTTTTGATTTAATTCATTATGAAGCTTACAAAAATGAAAAAGATGCCAAAAGACGAGAAAAATATTTAAAAACGACCAAAGGCAAAACAACCTTGAGAACAATGCTAAAAGAGTGTTTCAAACAGAGATAATCTCTGGTAGAAATTTTACCTGTCCGCCCTTGGTGGAAAGAACTTTTTATAAATCTCAAATGGCCGCCCTGGTTGTACTCA
>JAHIUT010000003.1 GCA_018817085.1 Patescibacteria group bacterium
TCAATTAGTCAAGCGGAGCGAGACTAGAGATTTGTAGTGTCCTGAGGTAATCCCGAAGGGCAAGTTCAATTAGTCAAGCGGAGCGAGACTAGAGATTTGTAGTGTCCTGAGGTAAGACCGAAGGGCGAACTTCGTCATTGCGATCCCGAGCTTTAGCGAGGGAGAAGCAATCTTATTGGGGTTGCTTCGTTGTCACTTCGTTCCTCCTCGCAATGACGGGAGTGGCGGTCTTGCTCAATGAGCGGTTAGTGAGAGCGAGCGTAAGCGAAGCTGGAACTTACGCGAATTAGTCCCGCCAAAGGCGGGGAAAACCGGTAGAGGTACTAAACGGAGGGGTCGCATAGTGGACTAGTGCGGCGGTCTTGAAAACCGCTATCTGCTTTTAGTGGATCGAGAGTTCGAATCTCTCCCCCTCCGCAAACAAAAAATTGACTTTTCTGACATATTTTGGTATTATAATCCCACTTTGCAACTGGCTGGTCCCTGAAAGTGAATGTGGGGATACTCTCAATAGGAGGTAGAGGTGAAAACAGCATTATTTTGGGGCTGGACGGTGTTTTGTGTTGTTGCTACGGTATTGTGTTCGGTGTTTCTCCCTTCTTCGGAGAAAAAGTATAGTGGTAGCAACATAACTTTTTTGACTGATGACAAGCGTCAGTTCACCATCAACGCCGAAAAGGTGGTTATTGAGGCCGCGTCCAATGGCTTTTTTGTGTTCCAAAGAGCAGAAAGTGGAGAGGCTCTCGTTGGAATTCCCACGGAAAAACCTCTTGGGTGGAGTGGGAACACCTACTACAAATTGTCGCCGACCCAGGTTTCCGGGGGAACTTGGATTGTTGAGAAAGGGAGCGGTGTTACACTCCATTTGAGTGGGATGGGAAACGCCACAGTCCAAGAAAGCTTTAAAGAGGGCTCCCAAGCGGAGTTGATTGTGCTTCTTTTGGTGGTAGGTTTGTTAATTTGGTTTTTGGGTCTTTGGGGCTTCTTCGGGGCTTCGTTTAGGTAGTAGGTGAAACAAGCAAGCGAGCCTCTTGCAGGATACATTTCTGCCCGAGGCTCTTCTTTTTTTTCGCGCTATCTTATACAATATACTTATGTCAAAAATAATCGGATTTGGAGGAGAAAATATTGTTTCTAAACTAAATAACGATACCGTTACAAAAATTCCTTTTGGTATCCGCTACTTTATTAACCCCCTAGCCACCACAAACGAAATTATAGCCGACCTTAAAGTTTTGCAAGTTTTTTTTAAAAAATATCTAGCGCCTACAAAAATAGTTCCCCGTAAAAATATATTTGGCATTCAATCGTACACCTTAACGCAAGAATATATCAAAGGCGCGCCGTTGAAAAAGTCCTATTTAGATAACAAGGATGTTAAACAACAATTTTTGGAAATTATGAAAATAAATGAAACTATGTTAAAATCAGAGAACAAATCCTACGAATTTTTCGGCGCGTGGACTCTCACTTTCTCCCACATAGTAAAGAAAATGGCTAACATAATGGTGGAAAGAGAGACAAACAGACTTTATATTATTGATATTGGGGTTTTGTATTTGGGAGAAAACTATCATTCAAAGCTTTTAGGATTTATTTATAAGTGGGCGGGGCGTAAGCAAGAGAAGTTGTTGGAAGGGTTTTGGGGGTCGTTACCCCTATGAAATTATTAACAAAGGAGTCTCCTTTTTCAAAGGAGACTCCTTAGATAGAATTTTTATGTCTAAAATTGGAAAATTTATAAAAATTATCTCGGATATTTTCATAATCGGAGCGATTTTTTTGTTTTTGCGCGCTTTTGGACCAATTATCTATGGAGAGTTATCATATGTAGTAACTAAAGCTTGGAACGCGGGTTGGCAGTTAGATATGGGTGTTGACAAAAATAACAACGCTCTTACGCCCGTAGAAAGCATTGTCGCGCGAAGACCCCTTAGCCTGCGTCCTGTTAATACAACATCCTCCATAGTAATTGAAAAAATTGGGGTGTCCGCCCCGCTGGTTATAAATGTTGATGTTACGGATTCTGGCAAGTATACTGAGGCGTTAAAGTTTGGAGTGGCTCACGCAAAAGGTTCCGCTTTGCCGGGCGCTAACGGCAATACCTTTTTGTTTGCTCATTCGTCCATAAATTTTTGGGAGCTTGGAAAATACGCTACGGTTTTTAATCTTTTAGGTAAACTTGAGGCGGGGGATATTATCGTGCTTTTTTATAAAGAGAACCGATTTGATTATGAAGTAATAGACAAAAGAATTGTTGCGGGGTTTAACACGCTTCCACTTTTAAGGCAAACCACTTCTCCCGTTTTAACTTTGCAAACCTGCGACCCCCCGGGGACCACCTTAAATCGTCTTATTGTCACGGCGAGGATTAGGGAGGAATAAACAAGCTACTCCTAAAGTGGAAGAACTTTTCTAGTTACTAAAAATTCAAAACTCAAATGACAAAATTCAATTCAAGCTCAAAATTCAAAAGGTTTTTAAACATTTAAATTTTGAATTTGATTTGTTATTTGAATTTTGTCATTTGAATTTATCCTTACCTTATCCCCACCGCATACAAGTCCGGTGGAGTATTTTGCTTAAACGATGCCAAAATTATCATCTTGTCTCCCCATGGGGAAGGGAACACTTTAGAGTCTGCCAAACTTCCGTTGGCGGTAAAAATCTCGGTTTTATTGGTGCCGTCTATTCTAATAAGGCTTATTGTGGTGTCTTCTAAAAGCGCCAAATGATAACTGTCTGGGTACCACGCCAAATATTTTAAGGAATTTCTATTTGTTCTGTAAGTGGTATATTGTCTTTTCTCGCCCACAGGGAGGGGGTCTTCCATATTATAAATTTCTATTTCCGTCATTTCTCCGTAATCCTTTAGGTACAAAAACTTTTTCTCGTCGGGACTCCATATTGTGTTTTTATCAAGAGCTATGTTTATGAGTTCCGCGCTAACCTCCTCCTTTTCTAAAAACGCCTTTCTTTTTTTAGCTTTTTCCTGTTCCCATTTTTCAAATATAGTTTGGGGGTCTTTTATTTCTGTTGGGGTTTTAACTTGGTTTTGCAGGTCTATTAGGTAAAATCCTTCTTCGTTAAGCTGTATAAGCATTTCGCTATCATCGGGAGACCACCAAATATTTTCGGCGCTTGAATAAATGTGGTTTTCGTCGTCTGCGGCTACCAAATTTGGATTGGTTCTAAAAAGGTTTAGAGTGGTTCCCGAAAGAGGCAAAACCCAAATACCTTTTTTTTCGGTATTTATTGGGACATAAGCTAGTTTATCCAAGCTTGACGATAGCGAAAAAACGCTAACCCCGGTATTTGTTAACGGTTCTATTCTGGGGCTTTGTGATATAAGAATGGCGGTAATGTCCGTTACCAGTTCCGGAAAAATTTCAATCTCCTTTTCCCACACTTCAAACCCCTCCTTTTCCACTTTTATTTCGTACATTCCGGGAGTTAGCGAAGGGATAGTATCGTTTGTAGCGGTGGTTGTTTTTCCGTTTAAATAAACTTTAGCTCCTTCGGGAATGGAACGAATAGCGAGCATTCCCGTTTTTTGCAAAACTTTATTTTTGGTATTAAACCGCCAGCCTTCTGAATAAAAGACTACCCCCGCAGTTATAAGGGAGAGTATAAACATTGTTAAAAAAACGGTTACCAGTGGTTTAATTTTCATTGCTATTGTATATGATACCACATTTTGGTATTTAGTATTTTGACTCTTTAACTTCGGGGGTGGAACTTTCCAACCTCGGGGGTTGGCTAATTATGACAAAAGGACGGAATAGTTTCCTAAAATATAATCTATAAGATTATCTGCTATAATAAGGTAATGTTTTCAAAGAAAATCGCTGTGGATTTGGGTACTGCTAATAGCCTTGTGTATGTAAGCGGAAAAGGCGTTATTATAAACGAACCTACTGTTGTTGCCGTTTCGGTAGGTACTAACGAGGTTATAGCAATCGGCGCTGACGCAAAAGAAATGATAGGCAGAACCCCAGAAGGAATTGTACCTTTTAGACCTCTTAAAGACGGCGTAATTGCCGATTACACCGTTACGGAGGCGATGCTGAAATACTTTTTAAATAAGTCTTTGGGCAGAATTAGATTTTTAGGTCCCACTGTTTTGATTGCCGTTCCCGCCGGGGTTTCGTCAGTAGAATCCCGCGCGGTAATTGAGTCCGCTATTGGCGCGGGGGCGAAAAACGCTTATTTAATGCCCGAACCTTTGGCGGCAAGTATTGGCGCGGGTCTTCCCATTTCTGCGGCTTCGGGAAATATGATAGTAAATAGTGGCGGGGGTACGACCGAAATTGCCATAGTGTCTTTGGGCGGGCTAGTTGTTCACGGAAGCGTTAGAGTTGCGGGAAATAAAATAGACGAAGCGATATCTTCGTATATTAGGAGAAAATATGGACTTATCATAGGTGATAAAACCGCGGAACAGTTAAAAATAAAAATAGGCAGCGCCCTTTTGCTTGAAAAAGAAATAAAAGCGGAAGTTAAAGGCAGAGATTTTGTGGAAGGTTTGCCTAAAACTTTGATGGTAACTTCCACAGAAATAACCAACGCTATTGAACCTACCTTAAAGCAAATTGTGCAGGCAATTAAGGAGGTGCTGGGGAAAACCCCCCCGGAACTCTCGGCGGATGTTTTGGATAAAGGAGTGGTAATGTCCGGCGGAACGGCCCTTTTAAAAAATTTTGATAAATATATAACTAAATTAACAGGTATACCCGCCCATACGGCCGACGACCCGCTTTTTTGCGTTATTAAAGGACTAGGCACCGCGGTTGAAAATTTGGAAGTGTTTGAGAAGGCGTTGATTGTGAAGTAATTTGACTAATGACAAATGACAAAATTCAAATAACAAATCAAATTCAAAGCTCAAATGTTTAAAACATTTAGATTTTGAATTTGAATTGAATTTTGTTATTTGAGATTTGAATTTTACCAACTATGTTGAAGAATTACTCTGTAATTAACATTCTCGGCATCCGTCTACATAAAATCTCTCGCCCCGACCTAGAAAAAGAGATAGTGTCCGCATTGTCCGCTAAAGGGCGTCCCGTTCTGTTTATCGCCACAATAAACCCCTCCTTTATTATGAGGGCGCAAAAAGATGAGGCGTTTAAAGACATTCTGAACAAAAAGACCACGATAAATGTGGCGGACGGTGTGGGGCTGAAACTTGCGGACAAAAACCTTGAAATTATTACAGGTGTTAAAATTACCTCTATTCTGCTGTCTTATGCAGAGAAACTGGGGAAATCAGTGTTGGTAGTAACCAAAAAGGACTCCCTAACCCCTAAAACTGCAATCCAACATTATTTCCACATAAATTATCCTAAATTGTATTTTAGTGTGCGAGAGGAGGCATCGCTGGATGTAAGAGAACACGATGTCCTCCTTTGCGCTTTGGGAGAAGCGGCGCAGGAAAAGTTCATTGTTGATAATACCTCCTTTATTAAACCAAAGGTTGCGGTAGGGATTGGGGGAACATTTGATGTATTGATAGGCACTGTTCGTGTTCCGCGGACAAAGTATTTTGGATGGGTTTTCAGGCTGTTGGCAAATCCCAAACGGTTGCCTAAAATAATCAAATCTGTCCTAATCTTCCCCATCCTTGTCATTGCGAGGAGGAACGAAGTGACGGCGAAGCAATCCCGATAAGATTGCCACGCCCTTCGGGCTCGCAATGACATGAGAAAAATTACCTCTTGACACACGGTTGTAAAGTTAGCATAATGTGATTATGGAACTAGCATTGCCTGACAAATTATTTTCATCTACGGAAGTCTGCGACATTTTAGGCGTAAGCCTTAGAACGCTTTATCGTTATATAGAATCCGGTGATATGGGTTCTATACAAACTCCCACAGGACGACATAGATTTACAAAAAAACACATAGAAGATTTTCTAGGCAAGGGGAAGAGGGTATCGGCCATCCGTCCAGTTTTGCAGAAGCCTGTTGTTCAAGAACCCCAAGAGTCCGAGAAACCTAAATCAACGGTGGAAGTGTCCAAAATTGTGGAAGATGTTGTAGCAGAAAAAGAAGAAGAAGAAATATCTCCGGCAGAAGGGCTGTCTTTGGCGGAAGAAGAACGCGAGGAGCCATCTGTAGAGTTGGGTCAAGAAGAGTTGGTGGAGGACATCCGCGAGACTTTTTATAAAATGGAGGGGTTGGATGTGCGGGGGGTTGCCAAAAAAATAAAAGAGGTGGCGGAACAGCATAATTTAAAATACGCTTTTACTGGTCTTGGGGGATTAAGTTTGCATTATCCCATTAAACCTTTTTCTAATTTAGAAGTTTACATAAACCGAGATTTGCTGAATTTATGGATTAAGGAGCTAAATTTGGTTGAGGCTTCAAAACTAACTGCCAATTTAAAAGTTAAATTTGGAGATGACGCCATTTCTTCCGCGGAATCCCTTGGTGGGCTAATGGTTGCTAACACCTCTGTTTTAGCGCAGGATTTGCGCAGTGAAGGCTACGATGAGCTCGCCGAAGAATTAAATAATAGGATATAACATTTTTCTCCCATTGACAAACATCCAAACCTGTTCGGGGTACCGTCCCCAAAGAAACAAAGGATTCACCTTTTTCAAAGGAGAATCCTTAAATAGAATATGCTATACTACTTTTATGGCTAAGAACAACTCCATTTCCAAAGTTTTAATAGTAGGCGCCGAGGTTAGCCCTTACGCTAGCGTGGGCGGGCAGGCGCGGGTTTTGGCTTACCTCTCCAAAGCTTTAAGAGAGCTTGGCGTGGACGCTCGCGTTTTTATGCCAAAATTTGGGTTTATTGATAAAAAAGAATATAAGATGGAAATGGTCCAAAAGAATTTAGCCGTTCCCACGGGGCATGTTAAAAAAGGGCCAAAAGAGCTAATGTGCAATGTTAAAGAGTATAAACTTAAAAACCACGCCCCAACCTATTTTTTGGAGAATATGGAGTATTATGAAAAAAGAGACAATGTTTATGGTTACAGCGACGACCCTGTTCGCTGGGCGCTTTTAAGTCGCGGAGTTTTGGAATTTTTGCGAAAGTCCGACTGGGTTCCCGATGTAATCCACACCAATGATTGGCATACGGGGCTTATCCCGAATTTTTTAAAGACAGTATATGAAGAAGACGAAAAGCTTTCTAAAATAACCTCGGTTTTTACCATTCATAATTTAAGTTTTCAGGGCAATTTCGACCCCAAAAATGTGTCGGAGATGGACTATGACGATGGAAAATCCGTTGTTAGCGCTTTTTTTAATAAAAGACTTAAAATGCAAAACTTTATGAAAAGAGGCATTATTTACGCGGATGCGGTAAGCACGGTAAGCGAAACATATTCCCGCGAGATGTTAACGCCCGAATACGGCGAGGGTTTGGACAATTTGTTAATGGAGCTTCGCAGCAAACTTTTTGGCATTGTTAACGGTATTGATTACGCGGAGTTTAACCCGCAGACCGACAAATTTTTGGCAAAAAATTACAATACCGGTTCTTTAAGGAATAGGGCGCAAAATAAGATAGCTCTCCAAAAGGAATTTGGGCTTTTGGAGGACTCCGATATCCCGGTTTTGGCTTATGAAGGCAGGCTGGATTCTCAAAAAGGGCTGGATTTAATATTTGCCATACTGTGGCCTCTCTTGCGTGATTTTGATGTACAGTTTGTTCAGGTGGGTGGCGGTTCAGGGCATTATGTTGAAATTCTAAAAAAATTAAAATTGGCTTTTCCTAAAAAGGTGGGTATTCACCCAATGCCTAACTTTACCCTCCCGAGACTCATATTTTCGGGCGCGGATATGATGCTTATGCCGTCAAAGTTTGAACCTTGTGGTATTGTGCAGTTGGAGGCTATGAGATATGGATGTATCCCAATAGTGCGCGCCACTGGCGGGTTGGGGGACACGGTAATAAATTTTGACCCCGACACTAACAACGGAAATGGGTTTGTTTTTAAAAATTACGATAAATGGCAGTTTTTCGCTCAAGTTGTCCGCGCGCTGGAAACATATCGTCATAAAAATGTGTGGAAAAGACTGCAGATGAATGCGATGAAAAGCGATTTCAGTTGGGAAAACAGCGCTGTTAAATATCTTAAATTTTATGAAAAGGCTACATATTTTCATAATCGTCCTGTTGTTATGGATAATATAGTATGAAATGGGTTTGCTTTCTACATATTTATCAACCCCCGAACCAATCCCAAGATGTTTTAGAGAGGGTAGTTAATGAAAGTTATCGTCCCATCTTTCGCGGATTAAAAAAAATTCCCAAGGCGAAAATAATTTTAAATATTAACGCTGTGTTAACGGAGCAGTTGCATAACAGTGGGTACGAAGATGTGCTAAATGATATAAAATGTCTTGCCGAAAATGGCCGGGTGGAGTTTACAGCCAGCGCAAAATATCATGCCTTTATACCGTTGGTGCCAAAAAGCGAGGCGGTGCGTCAGATAAAGTTAAATGAAATTGCCAATAAAGAGTATTTTGGTTCTTTGTATAATCCCAACGGTTTTTTTAGTCCCGAAATGAGCTATAGTCCTAAAGTGGCGGAGGTGGCGCAGGAGTTTGGGTTTAAGTGGGTGGTTTTGGACGAGATTGCCTATAATGGAAAGGTGGATGTGGTTAAGTTTGACCGTCTTTATAAAATAAAGGGATTTGATGTTTTGGCGTTTTTTAGAGAGAAACGAACCAGCAATTTAATTATGGGGGCGGTAGTTCGCGACGCGCAAAAAATTTCAGATGCGGTTTCAAGAGAAAATGGTTCTAGGTATCTTTTGACCGCAATGGACGGCGAAACATTTGGACACCATAGAGTTGGTTTGGATAAAGTGCTTTTGGATGTTTTAGCAGACCCTAAAATTGATACTGTTACTATATCCGAATTGTCCAAATTGTATAAACAAATAGAGGAAGTAACCCCTAAAGACTCTACTTGGGCATCCAGCGAAAAAGATATTGTTGACGGGAATGTGTTTAATTTGTGGTTTGATAAAGACAATGAAATTCATAAGAAAGAATGGGAGTTAACGGATATTGCAATAAGAGTGGTAAACGATTCAAAATTCGCCCTTCCATCATTGCGAGGAGAGAGCGTAAGCGAACGACGAAGCAATCAAGAAAGCTGGGATCGCGCGCGTTGTCTTTTGGACCCTGCCCTTCACTCTTGTCATTACTGGTGGGCAAGCGCCAACCCTTGGTGGAGTATTGAGATGATAGAGGAAGGGGTTTTCAATCTTTGGCATTGTGTGCTAAATGTTCCCGACGCGCCTCTTGCCGATAAAGAACGAGCGGAAAAACTTTATTTTGAGATACTGCTTTTGGCGCATAGCTGGCAAAGGACGGGCTTAGTTAAGGAAAAATCGGGTCGTTCGTACGCTTGGAAAAAGATACCTTTTAGTAAGCGCGCCAACCCGGGGGAATTTGAAGCGTTGTTGGAGCTTTTGGCGCAAGAGGAAAAAAATTCTGTTGTCCGTTGCGAATATGAACAGGCTATTAGGTGGCGGGATGCGCAAACAAAGCTTAAAAATGAAAATGATGTGTATGACGTTGTTCATGTTATAGATCAGTTAAGGCAATTTGTGGATTTTAAAAGATACGAGGATTTGGTTTTAAAGTACCAGAAGGAGTATAAGTTCATAAATGCCGGACAACCGGAGAGGTAGAGTAGTAAATTCAAATGACAAAACTCAAAATTCAATTCGAATTTTAACAAAGGAGACTCCTTTGAAAAAGGAGTCTCCTTAGATAGCTTTGATTTTGAATTTTTTGAAAACTGTGTGCCCAAAAGAAATAACAAATCTTTTAACTAAATATGGTCTAACGATAATAAAACCCTTCCGTCTCGCCGACGGCGGTTTTAAAAGGTCGTATGTTTTGTTGTGCAAAGATTTAAAGGGCAAAAAATTTGTCCTTAAAGTTTTTGCATCCCGCGACAAAAACGCCCAAAGTAAATTTATTCGCGAAGTTAAAATCCTTTTGTTGCTGGGGAAATATAAAAATCTTTCCTCCTTTGTTCCTAAAGTATATAAACATAATTTCAAAGAACAAAAGGGCAGTCTTTACTATCTTTTGGAGTATTTTGATTATAAAAGTTTTGGGGAATTCACTTTGGATTTGAGTTATCAAATGGGGATATTCAAAAAGGACTCGTTTGAGGTTTTTATGGATTTTTGGCAGGAAGTTGGGGATATGCGCCAAGAGGGGCTAGAGTGGTTGAGTCCGTACGGTTTGAGCCGTTTTATGGACGAGCTTTCATTTTACAAAAGCAGAACTCCCGAGATATTAAGTTTGGGTATGTGGGAGAGGGTTTTCAATTATTTAAAAAGAAGGGAAAAGACTATAAACGATTGTTGCGCGTTGTCCCATTTAGACTTGTATCCCGAGAACATTTTTGCGCAAGAATCGTTTTCGCGCGATTTTAAGATTATTGATTGGGAGCAATCGCATTTAACCGCCAAAGCGGGGAACGAGGCTTTTTTATATCTAATGCTTTGGAAAGAGGATTATTTTAGGAAAAAAATTTTCACTAGGATAAGCGAACAGGGGAGTATGAGTTCCTTTAAGTGTTTTCTGCTCCTTTTTGCGGTTAGATTCTTATATCAAACAAAATCTTTTGCCCATGAAAACGCTTTTAGCGAATCTTTTAAACTATCCCTACTTTCCACAATTAACGACATCGTACAAGGAAAGTTTAGTCGGCCAAGAAATTTGCAATATCTAGTAAGTAAGATGTTAGTTAGGCAGTTACTTAAAAATTTCTATTCGTTTAAAAAAGACATTTCTGTTGAGGATTTTCCCGCAGGTTATGGGAACACGATGCTGAAAATAAGCATTATGACAGGAAGCGACAAGAACAAAGATTATGTTCTTAGGGTTTATTCTTTGAGTCGTATTTACGAAAACATAAGGAGGGAGGCAAAGATTTACAGACATTTAAGTAAAAAAGGCATCCCCACCTATTTTGTTTGTAAAAACAAGGAACGGCGACTGGTTTCAAAAGCAGTGATATATGGCAGGGAGCGGTATTTTATATTCGTATGTTTTTTAAAAGGGCGCACTTTGTCGCGGACGAAGTTAAAAAAGACGCACCTTTATCAGGCGGGCAGTTGGCTTGCTAAAATGCATACTGTTGGAGTTGTTCACAATGATTACAATCGCAGGAATGTTTTATATGACAAAGATGTTTTGTCTGGAATAATTGATATGGAATTTTCGCAGTTTTCAACAAAATCTGCGGACCACTTACGGGATTTAGCTAAAGCTATTGCGTTATGGTTGCAGGGTATTGATGATAATGCTTCTGTTTCAATCCGAGAAGTATATGAAAGTTTTATGGGGGGGTATTTTGGGAAAAATTGGAAAGACGAATCTTTTAAAGTTAATAGGCTTATTGTGGAGGAGTTGAGAAAGTTAAGGACAGAGTATAGGAGGATGAACAAAAAATCCCCCTCGGAATATTTTGAAGGAATAATAGTTTTTATAAACAACCTAATTCCACGGTTCAAAGTTTAGTTTATGGTCGCTCTTAAAGATTTTATCAACAATTTTGATATGTCAAACCCCGACTGGAAAAGTTCGCAGGGGTATAAAGCAATAGCCAGTTGGCAAACTGCAATGCTTTTAAGGGATATGCTAGTACTTTGGTTTAAGGAAACAGGCGCAGAAAACTCTCGTAATTTCCCGTCTGTTCCCGTGAATTTTCGTTTATTCGGCCGTTTGGAAGCGCAAGTACTAGATGCCGCGCGGTCTGTTATTGCAAACATTGAAGAAGGTTACACGCGCCCCGACACAAAAGCATATCTACAGTTTTTAGGCTATTCCCAAGCTTCTTTGGCAGAGGTTCGCGGCGATGTAGAGAGGATGAAAGAAGATGATATATTAAAGTCAGTTAAAGGTTCCACTTTGTTATTTATTGGAATTAAAACACCCGCTAAAGATTTTCCATATTCCTATTTGCGGGAGTTAAAGAGTTGTGATAATATTTTATAACTAGTCAAATAACGCCAAAAAGAGAGGAGGGCGGAGAAATGGATTGCGCGGTCAGACATTTAATTTCTTCCCGCCCCTTTTCAATAGTTGTTTAACAAGCTTTTATTGTTTTATTATCCCGTATCCTCCCGTAAACCTCCCGTTTATCTTTAGTTGTTGACTTGGGAGTTTTGTTTGTGGTATAAGTTGTAGACTTTAGTTCCAAAGACTGTTGGGTGCTTGCCCTTCCGAAGTCCGCTTTGAGCGGACGAAGGAGGGTCCTTGAGAGCTTAATATCGCAGATTGCGGTACCCGCATAGGAAAAATTATGGCGTTAAAAAGAGAAAAGAAAGAACAAATTTTAAAAACTATAAAGGAAGCGTCTGATTCTTCGTCCTCTTTGGTTTTTTTTGATTACCAGAATATCTCCGCCGGAACTTTAAATATGTTGAGGGATAAACTTTTTGACAAAAAGGCGAGCTTTTCCGTTTTTAAAAACACCCTTCTAAAAAAAGTTTTAGGGGATAAAATGCCGGAACTTGCGGGGCCTACAGCAGTCCTCTTTGCAGGGGACGACCCCGTTTCTCCCATTAAAGAGTTATATAATTTTAAAAAAGAACAAGAGAGCATAGATATTAAATTTGGAATTCTAGAAGGAAAAATTATTCCCCAAAGCCAAGTGGATGTTTTGGCGGCGCTTCCCTCAAAGCAGGAACTGCTCGCAAAAGTGGTGGGGGGGATGTCCCGCCCAACAAATAGTTTTACTAGAGTATTAGGGGGTGTTTTAGACGGTTTCGCGCGAGTTGTGTATCAAATATCTCAAAGCTCAAAAATCAAATGACAAAATTCAACTCAAATTCAAAATATAAAATTCAAAAAAAGCTTTATAAATTTGAATTTTGAGCTTGATTTGTTATTTGAGATTTGATTTTTGAATTTAGGATGGGGGTGTAAGTTATGTCCGAAGAAAATAAAAAAGAAGAAAAAAAAGAAATAAAATTAACAGAAAACGCAAAAAAAGTAATGGAAATGGTTGAAAAAATGAATGTTTTGGAGCTTAACGATTTGGTAAAAGCTTTAGAAGAAAAATTTGGCGTTTCCGCAAGCGCTCCTGTTATGATGGCGGGCAATGCCGGAGTTGGCGTTCCCGCGGAAGCGGTGGAGGAGAAAACCGAATTTGATGTGGTTTTAACAGACGCCGGCGCTAATAAAATAAATGTAATTAAAGCGGTTCGCGAATTAAACCAAAATTTGGGTTTAGTTGAGGCGAAAACGCTTGTTGAAAGCGCTCCCAAAAACATTTTAGAAGGGGCTAAAAAAGAGGATGCGCAAGCCGCAAAGAAAAAGTTGGAAGAAGCTGGCGCGAAGGTTGAATTAAAGTAAAAGTGTTATAATATTTCTATGAAAGTATTAATCGTAGCTTCCGAATGTTTTCCGGTTGTTAAAGTTGGCGGTCTTGGAGATGTTATCGGCTCTTTGCCCAAAGCCTTAAAAAAGGCTGGTCTTGATGTCCGTATTGTGATTCCCGGGTACCAGAAGATACTCCACACCTGGTGTGAGTCGCAGGCGCAACACCACACCGGGTGTGGTGGTGAGGACAAGAGCAGGGATTTTGTTATTCACTACGCGGGAGAAGCGCAAAAGGTTATCCTCCATCAGACAGTTCTTCCCGAAACAGACATTCCTCTTTATCTTATTGAAAACGAAAAATACATTTCAAGCGGAGGAATTTATATGGACCCTTCCGCTTTTGCGTCTTCCCAAGAAGAAATAGAGAGATTTGCTTTTTTTAGCAAAGCTGTTGTTGGGCTTTTTGTGGCAAGAGAAGATGTATTTTTTCCGGATATAGTTCATTGCAATGATTGGCATACAGGCATAATTTCCCAACTTATTAAATCCGAGGCGCGATATTTGGAATTAAACCGCCCCGCTACGATTTTTACAATTCATAATCTTGCCAATCAAGGCATTAGCTCAACTGATGTGGTAAATAAATTAGACGGTGAAATCCTTTCTAAATCTCCTTACATAAAATGGGATACGGCGGATAATAATTTGGACTTTATTATGCAAGGGATTTTAGGAAGCGATGTTGTTACCACAGTTTCTCCTTCCTACGCCGAAGAAATAAAAACGCAGGAGTTTGGCGAAGGGTTAAATGAGGTTATTAAGGCAAAAGAAGCGCGGGTATTTGGCGTTTTAAACGGTATTGATAAAGATGTTTTTAACCCTAAAACCGACCAATATTTAAAAGTTAATTACTCCCCAGAAGATTTAGAAGCCGTGTTAAAAGGTAAAAGCGCCAATAAAAAACTTTTACAACAAGAACTTTCTTTGCAAGAAAAATCTGTTCCGATGATAGGTTTAGTGTCCCGATTAACAAATCAAAAGGGAATTGATATTTTTGTCAGTTCTGTGGATGAAATGATAAGTATGGGGTTTCAGATTGTAATACTAGGTACAGGGGATAAAGCCATTGAGAATAGGATTGTTTCCAAAATGTCCGAACCCGAGTTAAGCGGGAATTGCGCGGGAATTATTAAGTTTGACGAAGGGGTGGCGCGCAGGGTATATGCGGCGGCGGATTTTTTTGCCGTTCCTTCGCGATTTGAGCCTTGCGGGTTAACGCAAATGATAGCAATGAGGTATGGCGCTGTTCCCATTGTTCGCGCCGTTGGCGGATTAAAGGATACGGTAAAAGAGGGGGAAACGGGGTTTTTGTTTGAAGGGTTTAATCAAAGCGAGTTTTTAAGCGTTATTAAACGAGCTAAGAGGGTTTATGACGATAAGAATCTATGGGGGAAGATAGTTGGCAATTGTATAGCGGAAGACTTTTCGTGGGACAAATCGGCGCAAGAATACATTCTTTTATACGCCAAAGCTTTAGCTTTTGCCCAATAACCCTCTTGACTTTCGCAAATATACGAAATATAATGCAATTACTATGAAAAAAATCGAAACAATATGGCATTATATTTTATGGTCAGCTCTTGAAAAAGGTGTTTTTAAGCATACTCAAAAAGAGTTGTCAAAATTATTTGGGTATTCTTTAAGCACGGTAAATCTTGCGTTACATGTGCCTACTCAAATTGGCGCTGTTAAAAAAACCTCTAAATTTTTTACGGTTTTTGATTTTAAGAAATTTTTATATTTATACGCAAGTTGCCGAAATTTGCAGAAGGATATAATTTATCAAACTAATTTAAGTGTTCCTGTTATGGAAATAGAAGGGCTTGTCCCTTCTCAAAGCATTTACGCGTGTTACAGTGCCGCCAGACATGTTTTTAAAGAGCCACCAGCGGATTATTCAAAGGTGTATGTTTATTTAGAAGAGGAACATTTGCCGAAAATCTTCAAAAGATTTGGTAAAAATAATGATAAAAACCCAAATTTTTTTATTCTTAAAATGCACGGAACTATGAAGAAGTACGGCAATATAACCACTGTCCCCCAAACATTTGCAGATATCTGGAATTTAAGCGACTGGTATTCCCGGGATTTTATTTTAGCTCTGGAGGAGAAAATAGATGGAATATTATCATAATTTGACAACAGAAAAAAGTTTTCTTGAATTGCAAAACCTAAAAAAGAAGATAGATTTTATTCTAATAGGTGGGTGGGCTGTTTATTTTTATACCAAAGCTCTAAAGTCTAAAGACATTGATATTGTAGTGGATTTTGATAAACTTTCAATTTTGCGGAAGAATTACAATCTTTTTAAAAACGCGCGTCTTAACAAATATGAAGCGATAAAAGGGGAAGTTCAAATAGATATTTACCTGCCTCATTTTTCTAGAATAGGTATTCCCGTTGAGGATTTAATTGGTAATGTAACAAATTTGGAAGGTTTTAAGGTATTGGATAAGGATTACCTTTTAGCGCTAAAAATTTTTGTATCCTCTCAAAGAGCGCAAACGCCAAAAGGTATGAAAGATTTTATTGATGTAGTTTCTTTAATACATTTTGCGTTAGCGGATTTGGAAAAAGTTAAAAAAATTCTTTCAAAATATAAAATAGCGGGGGCTTTTAAATCTGTAAGAGATATAGCTGAAAGGACTTTCGAGATACAAGAGCTTAATTTAAATAAACACCAATTCTCAAAACTCCGAAAGCTCCTCTTGTCTTCTTGAATAAAGTTAATAATTAAGGAGTTTCCTTGGAACAAGGAGACTCCTTTGTTAATTTTAATTAGTGGCTAGGGGGGACCATTCGGCTTGGGTTTCAAAAATCTTGTCGTGCATTTCCCAATATTTTCCCTGCTCTTTGGCGCAATATGACGCTTCCGACGCTTTGGGAGAGTTTTTGTGTCCCAAAGATAAGAGTGGAATGTCTTTAAGAATGTATTTTACATATCCCGTATCTATATATTCCTTTTGTATTTGCGGCAAAGTTTCTATCACATGCCTTGCGCAGAAAGGGCATTGATAATCGGTAAATTCCACAATAGTAACGGGAGCGTCCGCGTTTCCTTTTATAGGGTCTGCTGATGAAATAGGGATATCTTGTACAGTCTCCGAAAAATAATTCGCCGTTTTCATTCCTTCTATAGTTGTTTTTATATTCGCGGGATAATCTAGGGTAATTCCAAGTTCTTTATCCAGTATAGCTTTAAAAACCTCAAAAGGTTGCGCGCCTACCAAAAGTTTGCCGTTAATGAAAAAGGTAGGTGTGCCGTTTACGCTAAGCTCGTTTGCTTGTTGGGTTGTTTCATTAATTTTAGATGCGTATTTTCCGGAATCTAAGCAGGAATCAAACTCATTTTGGTCTAGCCCAAGCCCTTTGGCGTATCCTTTAAACTTGTCATTTGCTGTTACCGGTTTTGTTGCGTTCTCGTTTGTCTCTTGGACATTTTCCACCACAGTTTTGGGACTGGGTTTTTTTTCTAGCAATTTATAAAAAGAATCTTTGCCCACAATAGCCCCGGCAATTATTAGTCCGGCAATTATTATGGATACAGGTACCAGAATGTTTTGTTTATTTTCCATAGTGAAAAAAGCATATCATAGCAAATTTCAAAATTCAAGGGGATTTAGGATCCATGAGCTGGAAAGAAGTGGGACTGGAGCGGGATTATACCCGATAAGGGTTAATCCCGAATGAAATTAGGGTAATCCCATTGAAATTTAAAAATTTTTCGGGTATTCTAAAACTATGGAAACTGTCAAGAAAATACTTTTAATAGAAGACGACCTTTATACCCGTGAACTCTTTGAAGAAATCTTAAAAGACGCGGGATTTGTGGTTACGGTGGCTTTAGATGGGGAACTTGGGTTTAATAAAATGCTTGAAGGCGGGTACGATTTAATTCTTTTAGATATAATAATGCCAATAATGGACGGGTTAGAAGTTCTTACCAAGCTAAAGTCGGCCACTCCAAAGCAAAAGAACGGACCTGTGGTAATGTTAACTAATCTCTCTCACGACCCTATTATTAAAGACGCCCTTTCAAAAGGGGCAAATGGATATTTAATAAAATCTGACCTCACTCCCGAAACGCTTGTTAAAAAAGTTAGAGGGTTTTTGGAATAGAAAAGGCGCTTATCTTTTGCAGATAAAGCGCCTAGCAAGGCTCTACGGAAGTTTGGGCAGGTTGTCTGAACTTCTTATTATTTCCCACCCGGCGGGCGTTATGGCTATAACAAAATAGACTTTTTGAGCGGGTGGTTGACCTATTTTGTTATAACTTCCCCAGTCTAGCAAAGAAATTCCGTTCTCTGAACAAAATCGCACGGCTTCGGCAGATGCTCTTATAGAAGCCTCTCCGCTTATATTCATAGAGGTGGTGAGATGAAAAGGCGCAATTCCTATCTGGAGCCTATGCGCGTTGGAACTGCTTGGCCAACTCAACAATTGAAACACCGGCTCCTCGTAACGGCAAAGCAATTTGCATATCCAAACTTGCGCAATTTTGGGAA
The DNA here is from genome assembly GCA_018817085.1 of Patescibacteria group bacterium. Classification (NCBI taxonomy): domain Bacteria; species Patescibacteria group bacterium. The sequence goes on from JAHIUT010000003.1 coordinate 17,885, forward strand.
TTTTTTTTCCTAACAAAACAGCTTCCATCTTGTTGGTCGGAAGTTTCCTATCCCAGGGGCTTGTCATATAGGCGGGAACTCCCGCGTTTCTGCGAACAGGAAATCTCAAAAACCCCTTTCCGGCAAAATTTTCTTTCAGCCAGTTTACATCCTCTAAGTAGGAAAACAGCTCTCTTGGAATATCCTCCCAATCCATAAGTTCCGCAATTCGCGCAATTTCCCCCATTGCCGAAAACCTTTTGTCTGCCAAACTCCTCTGTTTAATTCTCAAAA
>JAHIUT010000004.1 GCA_018817085.1 Patescibacteria group bacterium
AGAGGACTTGAAGTTATTGAACAAACAAGAGCCCCCATTTTAGAAGGATTAGAACTTCCACTTGTTGGTTATATTGCTGCTGGAAAACCAATTGAGGCAATTGAAGATCCCAATCAAACTATGTCCATACCACCACAACTTGTATCTGGAAAAAAGCGTAGTTTTGTTTTGCAAGTTAAAGGTGAAAGTATGAAAGACGACGGTATTTTAGATAGCGATTTTGTAGTTTGCGAGCAGACGAATACAGCTAATAACGGGGACATCGTGGTGGCTTTGTTGGAAAATGGAGTAGCTACCCTAAAAAGATTTTTTAAGGAAAAAAACAGAGTAAAACTGGAACCCGCCAATGCCCAAATGCAACCTATTTATGTTACAGAAGTTACAATCCAAGGCATTGTAAGAGCGGTGATAAGGAAATACTAATTTATCTCAAAACTCAAATGTCAAATCTCAAAACCAAAGCTAAAATCTCAAATCTAAAAAATAGCCCCGAAGATTTATTTCTTTAGTTTTGACCTTTGAGTTGTGGCTTTGACTTTTGAGTTTTGCGTTTTGAGATACTTCTTATCCCCTTCGGGTAAAATTAACGATCTTACTTACCATATCTTTAACAAACAAAAAAAGCTGTTTCCTCTGCTTTTTATCTTTCAAAATATGATAAAACCCGGGAGCCACGGATGCTATAATTATCCCTAAAACAATAGGCAGTAAATATCTATCCACATTGGGAATGGTATTGCCCAACCAAAACCCCGCAAAACTAATTCCCACCGCCCAAAAAAAGCCTCCAAATACATTGTAGGATAGGAATGTTTTATAATGCATATCTCCTATTCCCGCTATAATTGGCGCAAAAGTTCTAATTATAGGAATAAAACGGGCTAAAATAATGGTCTTTTTTCCGTGTTTCTCATAAAAATTTTCAGCCTTTTCTAAATTCTCTTTCTTAAACAAAAAACTGTCGGGTCTTTTAAACAATTTTCTCCCCACCTTTTTACCAAACTCATATCCAACACTATCTCCTAAAACAGCAAAAATAAAAGCTCCCAAAGCTAAAATTTTTATATCAAAAATACCTTGAGAAGCTAAAAACCCCGCGGTAAATAAAAGGCTGTCTCCGGGAAGGAAAAACCCTATAAAAAGTCCTGATTCGGCAAAAACTATAGAAAATATGCCTAAATACCCAATTGCCGGAAGTATTTCCTTTAAATCCATACCAAAGAGTTTACCAATATGCTAAACTTAAAACAACCTTCAAAATATGAAAAGTTTTGATAAGAAGTATTTTAAACAAATATACAAAGCGGCGTGGGAATCTATTATTCATCCCGGAAAATCGGTAAAACCCTTGCCAAAAAGCGAATCGGAAAAATACCCCCAAATATATGTGTTTAGACACGGGGAAACTTTTGATAACAAAAATAGGATACATTCCGGTCATAGAGACAGCAAACTTACAGAAACGGGTATAAAACAAGCGGAAATTTTGGCGGGAAAATTAAAAAATAAAGACATAAATATCTGCGTAACCTCTCATTTGTCAAGGTCAATAGATACCGCAAAATACGCCCTAAAATACCATAAAAACATAAAATATGAGGTGGACGATAGGATAATTGAAAGAGATTACGGAAAATTAACAGGAAAAAGCAAAACTAAACTAATGGAACTTTATCCGATTAAAGCGGTATTTTACAGAAGAGGATATGACACAAAACCTCCAGAAGGAGAAAGTTTAAAAGATGTTAATTTGCGAGTTTTTCCTTTTTGCGAAGAATTAGTAAAAAGAGTAAAAGAGAACAATGTAAATATAGCTATATCCTGCCATGGAAACAGTATGCGCTCTGTCAGAAAGTATTTTGAAAAGTTTAGTATATTAAAAGAGATAACCTTGGAGAATCCTTTGGGACAAGACTACGCACGGTATGTGATAAAAAAGGAAGCGTCATTGCGATCCCGAGTGCAATCGAGGGAGAAGCAATCCCAGTAAGATTGCGTCGTCGTTCGCCTACGGCTCGCTTCTCGCAATGACGATGGAAATATACAACCTTATTAAAATATCTCCAAAAGACGATTGTACTTGGCTACTCGCTCGCCGCGAGAAGGAGACCCAAATTTAACAAAGTCTGCGTTAACCCCCACCGCCAAATCGGCAATAAAAGAATCGTTCGTCTCTCCGCTACGATGGCTTACAACCACTTTCAATCCATTGTCTTTAGCAAGTTTAACCGCTTGCAAAGTTTCTGTTAGAGTTCCTATTTGATTTGGTTTAATTATTATTCCATTGCACGCTTTTGTATCTATAGCCTTTTGTATACGCGCAGGACTTGTAACTACTAAATCATCCCCCACTATTAAAACATCGTTTCCATAGCTTTTAGTAAACGCAATCCATTTATCCCATTCATTCTCCCCAAAAGGGTCCTCTATGCTTAAAACATTATACTTTTCTATCACTTGCCCGAAATTAAGCTGATTTTGCGCCGAAGTAGCCGCCACATCCAAAGCCAAAGGAAACTTACTTAAACTTGTTAAAAGGTCAAAAATATTCTCGTTAGAAAAGCCCACCGGACTAAACGCTCCTTCCAAACCCACCTCCACTTCAAGATTCTTTGAAAGAAGCGTTTTTCTTGCCATATCGTACACATTATCCCCCTCTTCCACAGAGTCAACAACTATCATAAACTCTTGTATAGATATGTCGCCTGCCCCATGCTTGCCCCCCTCAAATATAAGCATCATAATTTTTGGGCGGACACTTTCTCCAACATCCCCGTAACAATCTGCTATATATTTATGCAAAGGAATTTTTTTGGCTAAACTGCAAGCGCGGGCAAACGAATGCGAAACAGATAAAATAGTGTTTGCTCCCAAATTACTTTTTTCTGCCGTTCCGTCCATTTCTAAAAGAAACTTGTCCAACTTTTCCTGCATATAGAACTCTCTTCCCACAAGTTTTGGCTTTATATCTTTAATTTTTTGCAAAGCAAGGGGAACAGGCAAAACTTTCGCTTCAAAACTTCCAACCGAAGTTCCCCCGGGAACACTGGCAGAAGCCGTAACTTCATCCAACACAAGTGTGGTTTCTATGGTCCATTCCGATTTGGAGTTGAGTATTTTTCTTGATGATATGTTTTTAATAATAGGCATAGACGATTTACTTCGGTTTGTGAACTTTTTCGTACTCGGCTTCGTAAATAAATTTTCTAGTAATTTCTATAGCATCGGGACTTACTGAAATGGATGTTATGCCCCAACTCACCAAATCTTTAACTAAATCCGGATACACCGAAGGCGCTTGGCCACAAATAGAAACGGTTATACCTAGTTTTTTAGCTTTTCTCACAGTCCGTTCAATTGCCCAAAGAACAGACGGGTTCATTTCTGTTTTATCTAGAGACGCTACCTTTTCGTTGTCTCTGTCCACGCCCAAAATCAGCATAGACAAATCGTTGGAACCTATGGAAACTCCGTCAATCCCCGCTTTAACAAACTCTTCTAGCAAAATAACATTGGAGGGGATTTCCACCATCATCCAAAGCTTAAAATTATGGCTTCGCCGCAACCCAGAGGCAGAAATAATTTTTTTAACTTCAATAAGCTCTTCTACAGTCCTCACAAATGGGAGCATTAAATGCAAATTTTTGAACCCCGCTTTATCGCGAACTTTTTTAATTGCCGAAAGTTCCATTTCAAAAACTTCGTTGTCGCGAATATACCTGCTTACTCCTCTAAACCCAATCAACGGGTTTTCTTCCTCGTCTTCAAACTCGTAACCGCCTTTTAAGTTTCGGTACTCATTAGTTTTGAAATCAGTTGCTCTATAAATTACTGGGTTAGGAGAAAAAGCTTTGGCAAATACTTCTAAACCAGCGGACAATTTTTGGATAAACTCCTTTTTATTTTTTTCTTTGATAAATGTTCTTGGATGTTTGCCGATTTGCGCAATCATAAACTCTGCCCGCAAAAGCCCCACCCCATCAACATTTCTTTGAGACACTTTTTCGGCAAGTTCTGGTTCTGCCAAATTTACATATACTTTAGTAGCGGTTTTCATAACGCTAAATTTTTCATCCACATGAATTTTAAGAATGTTTTTGCTCTTATCCCCTTCATATACTTTGCCTCCTGAACCGTCCACAGTAATAATCTCGCCTGTTTTAAGCATTTTGGTTGCCAAACTTGTACCCACCACTGCGGGAATACCCAATTCTCTGCTAACAATAGCGGCATGAGAAGTCCGTCCTCCTTTATCGGTTACAATAGCGCAGGCTTTTTTCATAGCGGGAACATAATCCGGGTCGGTCATTTCGGTTACTAGCACATCACCTTTTTCAACTTTGTTTAATTCTCTGGGGGATTTTAAAATAACCACTTTTCCGCTAGCCGCGCCAGGGGAAGCGCTTAATCCCACCAATAAAGGCTCTTCATCCAGAACACTCAATTCGGTTATATCCGTTTTTAAAGTTAAAGTAGTAACGGGACGAGTTTGCACTATATATACCTTTCCTTTTTCAAACGCCCATTCAATGTCTTGCGGTCTTTTGTAATGTTTTTCAAGTTCTGCTCCTAATTTGGCAATTTCCACAATATATTTATCTTTAATTTTCTGCAATTTTTTATGCGCTTTTGAAACCTTTATTTTTCCCGCTTTAGTTAACTGCCAGTCCTGCGAGACCACCGTTTTTTTCATAATCGCTAAATCTTTTTTAGATACCAAGTATTGATCGGGAATAATTTCTCCCGAAACAATAGGCTGACCCAGTCCATATCCCGCCTCAACGGATATAACAGTCCTGTCGTTAGTTACCGGATTAAGCGTAAACATTATTCCCGAAACTTCAGATTGAACCATTAACTGCACCGGAACAGCTATACCTACCTTAAAATGGTCAAATTTCTTTTCTTGTCTGTAAAAAATTGCCCGCGCTTCAAAAAGCGACGCCCAACATTTTTGAACCGCTACAGTAACCTCTTTATACCCAACTCTGTTTAAAAAGGTTTCTTGCTGTCCTGCAAACGAAGCGTCCGGCAAATCCTCGGCAGTAGCGGAAGAGCGGACTGCCACAGGTTTATCGGCCTGCCCGCACAAAGTATGATAAAAAAGCTTTATTTCCTTTTCTAACTCGGAAGACATTTTAGCTCTTAAAATAGCTGTTTGGATATTTTTTGAAGCTTTTTCAAGTTTTTTGGAATCCTTTACATCCAACTTATTTAATTCGGTTTTGATTTTTTGTCTAAGAGAACTCGCGTCCAAAAATTTATAATACGCGTTTGAGGTAACCACAAAACCGTTGGGAACAGGTATATCTAAATGGGACATTTCCCCTAGATTCGCGCCCTTTCCTCCAGTTAACGCAATATCGTTTTTTGTTATTTCTTCAAACCACAAAATTGTTTTTTCACTTTTATTCATAGGCAGGTTAATTCAGGCAAATTGCTATAATTGGGATTTTTTTCAAACCCTACTTCCCCACTCTCTTTCTTTATTACATAGTAACCCATACCTCTTTTCTCGGCAATGGGGGTGTATAAATGCTGGGCGTTTTTGTCGTTCCAATCATCCCTTGTAATAAGCAAAGTGTTTCCAAGATTAACAAGAATATGTCCAAAACCTTGCGGAATTAGAAACTCCTCATTTAAATTAAGTTTAACAAACTTAATTTCCGCCACATCGTTGTAATAATCATTAGGGTTTTTTAGTTTTTGCATTAAAACCGCGCCTTTTCCGTAAAGCAGTGTGTATTTTTCGGGAAAATGAGGTTTATGGTAATGGCCGTAAGTTTTGTTAAATTCGCGTCCCAACATAATGGGAGAAATAATAGTAACATTCTGCCCGGGATTTTTTATCATAAAATAGGTTTCCAAGGGACCAGAAACATTCTCGTCCATAAGAACCTTTTTCATTTCTTCAAATTTTCTTGCGGTAAAAGTAATCATACCAATCTTATTTGATAATTGCGGACACCTCTTTCACAATGCGACTAACTATCTCCTTAGTTTTCCCTTCAACACAAAGCCGAATCAAGGGCTCGGTGTTGGATTTGCGAAGGCTAAATCTCCACTGCCTATTGTTATCTACAGCCACTCCATCAAGCTCCTCTATTTCAAGTCCGTCCGCTTTATATTTTTCCTTCACTTCCAGTAAAATTTCATTCGGGTTGTCCACTTTAAAATTAATTTCTCCGCTTATAAAATACTTTTCTCTGTAAGGCGCAAGTATTTCGGACATTTTCTTCCCCGAACTAGATAATTCTTCTAAAATCAAACCAATAGTCAACATTGAACTAACGGAATAAAATAAATCTTTATAAAAGAAATGCGAGCTGGTCTCCCCTCCAAATACCGCTCCCACCTCTCTCATTTTAGGTTTCAAAAAAGCGTATCCTGCTCTACACTCACTACCAACACCACCAGAACTTTTGATAGCATCTACTATAGCCCATTTAAATCTGTTCTCATGGACAATTTTAGCGTTAGGGTATTTAATAAGCATTTTCTTAGCCAATATCGCTGTTAGAAAGTAACCTGACGATAGTTCTCCCTTCTCATCCACAAAAACACACCTGTCCCCGTCACCATCAAGAGCGATACCTATATTCGCTTTTTCCAATACTACTCGTTTTCTAAGCGCCACTGTATTTTCCTCTTTTGTAGGATTGGCTTCATGGTTAGGAAACCTGCCATCAGGCTCAAAATACATTGGAATAATATTTAACGGCGTGTTTGAATATATTTCATTAACTAAAATCCCTCCCACACCATTACCTGCGTCTATTACCACTTTAAGAGGCTTTATTTTGCTAACATCCACAATATTAAATATCGCTTTTTTAAGAAATTTATGAGAACTTATTTTCTCAACATTTTTAGAATTATTGGTAGGCGCATACTCTTTTTCAATAACAAGCCGTTTAATATTTTCCAACCCGGTATTCTCGCTTATTGAAAATGCGTCTTTCCCTACAAATTTTAAACCGTTATATTCAGAGAGGTTGTGAGATGCCGTGAGCATTAGTCCACTTTCATATCCAAAATAACCAACTGAAAAATATAATTCTTCGGTTCCTATCATACCTAAGTCATACACTTTAGCTCCCGCATCATTTATTCCTCTTATTAAACTACTATATAACTCCATCCATGATGATCTTGCGTCGTGACCCAACGCCACTTCCTTTATTTGCATATAATCCACAAATGCTCGTCCTATTTTATAAACAACATCCGCATTTAATTGTGAAGGGAAAATACCTCTAATATCATAAGCCTTAAAAATAGACACATCAATTTTCATATTATTCATAACGGAAGCGTAAAATTAAAACTTGCGCCACTCTTACCGTCGCTTTCAACCCACATTTTGCCGTTATGAGCTTCCACAATTCCTTTGGCTATAACAAGCCCCAAACCTGTTCCCTTTTGGGTGGGGTCCACAGGACTTCGCATCTGCTCA
>JAHIUT010000005.1 GCA_018817085.1 Patescibacteria group bacterium
CGACACAAGGTTTTCAAAAGCTACAAAAAAGTGGGAAAAATTTACAATTTTCAAAAAGAAGTGGGGTGGCAGTGTTTTAACATATCCAACGCCTTACATTAAATATTATCCCAGAAATTTTATTCCTTTTCGGTACTCTTAACTTTTTCTTTAACCTCTTCTTTATCTTTACCCCTCTCCTTTTCCGTCTCTTTTTCCCCTTCCTCGGAACCCTCCTCTTTAGGCTTTTCTCCCGTTACTTCAATTTCTTCCACCGAAGTTGTTACTTCCTCCTCCAATTGTTCGGCGTAATCTACCTTTATTAAAAGCTCCTCCATATCCATATCTACCGTTATCTTGCTTCTGTCATAATTTAAAGCGCTAACCGGTATAAAATCGCCCACTTCCGCAAGTTTAGAGATATCTACTTCAAAATGGCTTGGCAGGTCGGTAGGCAAACATTCCACCTCTATTTCGTCTATTAAAGTTATCAAAATACCTTCTCCACTTTTAACAACGGGAGATTCTCCCACAAATTCAATAGGGATGCGCGCGGTTATTTTTTCCTTAAGACTTACCTCGTGAAAACTAATATGGGAGGCTTTCCCGGTAACAAAGTTTCTTTGAACTTCCGAAATAAGAACTTTTCGCAGAGCGGTTTCCCCCTCAACAGCAAGGTCCAGTAACACCGACTCCCCTGCGGTTTTTAAAACTTTAGCCGTATCGGCAAGGGACAATGTGAGAGCGGTACTCTGTTTGCCTTTTCCAAACACCACTGCGGGAAGAATTTTTTCTTTCCGCAAAATCCGCACTTTTTTACCGAGAATTTCTCTTTTTTTCGCAACAATTTCCATAATATTATGGTATTCTACGGAAAATTGGGGGAAATGTCAATTTTTATATCTGTTTTTAAGCTTTCAACTTCTTTCGCAATTTCGTTTCCCTTCTCGTCAAGAAGTGAAAATACAAAGGGGACATCCTTTTCCCCCGGTTGTTTCTGAACAACCAAATTATATTTTGAAATTGTTGGCAGAGTATATTCAAACTCCACACTTGCGGTTTCTCCCGCCCCTACTTGAATTAAAAGCGGGAAAACCGTAAACGCCTTATAATTTTCCACTTTAACATCTTTTGTAACATCCACCCCGACCTTATTGGTATATACAGCTTTAACTAAAACAGAACCCTGCGGAACATATAAATGGAATAAATTTTTATACACCCCGCTTGGCCAAGCGTTGCTTTTTCCTGTATGTTTGAAAACCAATTTAATATGCGATTTATATAAGTTTTCGGACACGCGCTGTACGGAATAATCTATACTTTTTGTTACATCTAAATTAGCTCTTGTAGCGCCCACATTGGTATCCAAAGCGTAAATATAATCCGCGCTGTAAACCGCCATATCGCCGCACCAATTTAATTCGTAAAAAACATTTCTCGTGGAACTGTCCATAAAATATGCCAGCAAATGCTTTTCGTTAAACACTTTTTCCAAAACATTCAAAAAACCATAAGCCACGGAACTATCCTTTGAGGTAAAAAGAGCGTCGGAAATTTTATAAATTACATTTGATAAAAAATTCTTTTTTTGAGCATCGTAAGACGCGCCGTATTCAGTATAAAACTGCGCCTTTTCGTAAATATTGTCTTTGGTAACAGTAACATCATAATAAGAAAGAAAAAGAGGCCCTGTTAAATCCAAAAGGCTTTTAATAAATTCCAAATCCACGGCAAACACCCCGTCTAAATCTTCTTTAAAACTTTCTTTATAAAAAGTGGCAAAAGCTTTTGCCGATTCCGGAAAATCGGGAAAATTTACAACATCGCTTGCGACAGCGTTGTCCACCACAATATCCGTAACTTTTCCATTTTCCAAATCTATTTTAGCCACAGAACTTAAAACACCGCCCGCGGGGGTAATCTCGGTAGAATTTTGAATAAGTACCACATAGGTTACCGGTTTTTCAAAACCCAAAATTTTAGGCAAATGGGGAATAAGCACTTTAAAATGGCTAATCCGCGTTAAATACTCGCCCGCAAAAGAATCCAAGGTACTTTTATTAATGTTAAAAATATAAAAAGAGGAATCTACATTAGCATATTCCGCTTTAGAAAGCATAAGAAATTCTTCCGTTTTAGAAATTCCCGCCAACAACTTCTCAAAATCGCCGGACAATTGCGCCGTTTTGGAAAACGAAAGCAAGGCGCGCGAAGAATAGTACAAAGCTTTAGAGAAATGTTTTAACGACACCAAAAAATCTTTCTTTCCAAAAACATTGCTTGCGGTGGTAATCAAAAGAGGCGGGTTTTGAGAAAGATTATAATGTTTGCTTGCCCTGCTCGCGTATGTTTCCGCTTTTACTATATTATAAGTTTGCAAACTGTTTGTGGCTTTTAGCATAGTAACAGCGCTAAAATATAAGTTTAGAATATAAAAAATTGAGGGTAAAATAAGTAAAGCAAGAGTAAAAAATATTCCCGCCAAAACATTTTTTTTCGTTAAGAAAGTAATTTTTCCAAAAGAGGGGAGGCGAGGAAGTTTAAACGAGGGCGGTTTTAAGGCAAACCCTTTATCCCTTTTTATAACAGCGGACAAAGTTGGAAACCTCTTTTTATCCAAAACCTTCTCGTTTAGGTTTAAGGTGAAAAGTTTTCCTCCTTTTACATCCAAGAATTTATAAAACTCAAAGGTTTTTTTAATACCGTCTTCCAAATCCGTTTTTGGTTTCCACGCTATAATATCCAAATTATCCCGCGCAATGTTTTTAACTGCGGGTATTTCCAGCAAAGAGTCTTCTTTAAAAAAACTTATTTTTACATCTTTTGAAACAATAGCTTTTGCAAGATAGGCAAGTTCAATTACGCTAATGGGTTTTTCGTAAGAAACGGGGAAAATTTTGCCTTTAGTGTTTTTTACAAGCAAAGCTCGCGCTATAGCTTCCGCCGCGTCTTCCACATAAACATAAATTTCTTTTTCCAACCCATCTCCCGCTATATTTATTAAACCCTCTTCAATTACTTGTCGCAGAATTGTTCCCAATTGTCCAAATAGGGGGATTTTAGGTCCAAATAATTCGCCAAGCCGTACTATACGCAAATCAAGGTCGTATTTTTTATAATATTCCCAACACAAAGCCTCGGCGTATCTTTTGGCTTCAATATGCGAAAACTTTTTTTCTATTTGGGAGGTAGGACCAAAATAGTTTTTTAAATTTAGGGAAGATAATATTCCTTGGTACACATTTATAGAGGAAGCAAGCAAAAATTTTGCGTTGTTCGCGCGCGCCAGTTCCAACAAATTTTTAGTAGCAAAGGCGTTTGTTAAGAGGGAATCCAAAGTAATACTGTCCTCTTCCTGCGAATGTGTTTGAACCGCCGCCAGATGCAAAATGCAATCAACAGCGGGCATATTTTCGGGAACGCCTTTGTTTAGGTCATATTTAATAAAAGAATACCGCGGGTCGTTTTTAAACTCGGCGATATTTTCTTCGGTCCCCGTTTCAAGGTTGTCTACAGAAATGATTTTTATTTGTTTATAAGCAGAGAACAAAAGCTTGGTAACAAAGTAAGCAAGAGAAGAAGCCCCGCCGGAAATAAAGATAACCGGGGCAGTTTTAAATTTAGCAAATTCAACTTTTTGGGCAGTCATTTAGGTATATTATAAAGCCAAAAACAAAAAATAAAAAGACTTTTTTCTGCCTTCAAGAGCATCCCCCATAGTACAAGGAGACTCCTTTTTTAAGGTCTCTCCTTTGTCTATGGGTTAAGGATACTGCCGGCTTACGATATAATCTTTTATTACCATTGTAGCTTTGCAATCGTCTTCGTTGTATTTCAAAATTCTGTCCAATATTTTGGGGTTTTTAGTTTCTAAATATTTGTTATACCACTGTATTGAAAGAGCGCCCGAAGGGGATTTGTCTCGCCACTTAAAGCCTATATATTGAGCTATGTCTTTTAAGGAATAACTGCTTAACGGCCAATCCGTGTGTTTATAAATAACATCTGTATACAAATCTATTGCGATATTCTTGCCAAAAAATTTGTCCAAAGCCTCCTCGGAAATTACATCGGGATAAAGTTCTCTTAACTTTTTATACACGGTTTTTTCGTGAGAAGCGTAATAATAAACAACAAACTCGTCTTTTGGCAAGGAATTTATATACTTCCAAAATTTAGCCCAAGCTTCTTTTTCAGCCGTTGGAGAGCCTGTTTTGGCGACAAAAGGTATAAATCTTTCCTTTTGGCAAAACCTTTCATACACGCCGTGCAGATATACCAATTCTTGCGTTGGGTCGTCTTCAATGTCAAAGAACAACTCGTACTCTCTTTTTGGGAACTCAATTTTTTTGTATAAAATGGGATTCCCCTTTTTATTTAGTAATTTTGCTCTGCGAACAATTTTATTTAAAGTGGTTTCGGCAATCCCCCGCAAGAAATGTTCATTGAAATACTTTTGTTTTAATATTTTTTCAACATTTATATTTGCTATATCGCTTGTTTTTTCTATTCCCAATTCCTTATTAAGGACATCTCGTTTACTTCGTCCCAAACAAAATATGTTCGTTAAATCGTCTCTCTCTTTTGCCCAATTCTTACAGCTCTTGTGCCATGGACACAGTTTGCAGATTCCGGTCATAGCGGGTTTATTTTGAATATTATTTTTCAGCAAATTTTCCACCATACTTTTAGTATTATAGTAATATTGCAACCAAGTAGTTTTATTCCGCGCGCTTATGGGTTTGGCGAGGTCATACATTGTTTCTTTTTCGTGAATATCAATAATTATTCCAATATCTTTGTTTGCGAAACCGAGGTTTGCGAAACCAAGCGAGTTTAGAATTTCCGTGTAATGGCATAGCTGGATAGCGTAATGTTTTTTATATTTTCTGCTATCTTCCGAGTCTTCAAAACTTCTTCCGCTTTTTATATCTATAGGGGTATAGAAACCGTCGCCGTTGTGTCTAAGCAAATCGGGGATTCCCATACAGTCTCCGTAAATTATAACGCCTTGATATATTAACGCTGTTTTGTTTTGCACAGCTAAAATTGTTTTCTCAAAACGGTTTTTATGGGAGCCTTTGCTTAAATCCAAAAATTTGCCGATTCTTTTTACCACTTCCTTTTCGTGCAAAGCGCCTTTTTCCCATAACAGGGTAACAAAAGGATTTGCTTTAGGGTTTTTCTCTTTTTTAGGACCATACAAATCCCGCCACACACGATGCGGGCATTGGATATAGTTATACAAATGATTTGCGGTTATTAACATTAATTTATAATACCATTTACCCCCCCCCCGCGGGGAGGTGGTATAATTTAGGAAGTATGCAAAAGAACAAACCCCTATCGCAAATCATTATTTATAAAACCGAGGACGGGCAGGCAAAATTAGAGGTTGTATTGGAGGGGGAATCCGTTTGGCTCTCGCAAAAGCAGCTGGCGCAACTTTTTGATTGCACTGTAGAAAATGTTATTTTCCACTTGAAAAATGTGTTTAAGAGCGGAGAGTTAAAAGAAAAAGTAACTACTAAAGAATCCTTAGTAGTTCA
>JAHIUT010000006.1 GCA_018817085.1 Patescibacteria group bacterium
AAATCGCGGGCGCAAAAAATAACGGAAGCGTTGGCGGGCGGGGACACCGCGCTGGAATAGCGGGTAGCGAAGAAGCGAGCTAAAAACTTGACTTAAAACGAGTTCGAATTTTTTCGAAAACATTCACAAAAATTAAGCCGTCTCTTGGATTTAAGGAATAAAATCTGCCTCTTTCAATTTCTCCAAAATAAGTTCTGGAAGTTTAGCAACTATACCCCTTTGATCCAAAGGCAAAAATTTAAAGGTGTCTTTCTTTAGAATGCTTGTCTCAAAACCAGCTATCCGCGCCTCAATTTCTTCTATTTTGAATTTTTTATCTATCAATTTCATCTTAGTATTAACTAAATCTATATTGACAGGAACCTTTTTATTTAACATATACCAAATATCATAAAGATCTCTCCCTTTATCTCGTTGAAATATTGTTCTAAATTTTTCCGCAAGAATCTCTTGCATAGACATAGCGACAATAACGGAGTAGTTTTGTACGGGCAATTCTGTGGATATTGTCCTTTCCATTTTCTGTATAGTCTTTTCTCTCTCCGAAAAATCTAGTTTTACAGTTAAAGGCATTGGAGCAATCTCCGTAGGAAAATATAATTTAGCGCTGTAGCCCTGAAGCGTTTTCAACTCTCTAGAATTTAAACCGGGGAGTACTTTTTTTGATTCTGTTACAGCTTTTGCCACTAAATCCAGCAGATTCTCTTTTTTCAGCGTTGTGTTAAAATCCAAATCTTCCGAGAACCGTGGAGAATCGTACATTAATCTAAGCGCTGTTCCCCCTTTGAAAAAAATCTCACTGGGTTTGCTTAATTTAAAAAAGTTATTTAAAAAAACTATCTGCAGGTATTCCCTAAGTACTGTGAATCGGTCCATCTTATATTTTTTAGCGTATCCTTGTAATGTTATTGAATCTATCATTTTGTTATTTCTATCGCTTTATTTAAAACAAATCCGGATTTGAACTTTTTAGCTTCCATAAGTAATTTATCTTTATCTATTATAGTTAGATCCATCTCTTTAAAATCAGGTCTAGAAATTCCTTTTGAAGCAAAATACATAATATCCAAAAGCGCTTTTTCAGGAGAGGCTATTAAAATGTCGCTTTTCTTTTCATATCCCCAATATAAACCCTCGTTTATTTTACTGTAAGAGTACTCCTTACCTTCTACGAGTATTCTTTTAACTTTTCTAGTTGTAATAGAAGTAATCGTGTATGCAAATTGCGGTATTATTCCATAGAAAGACAGGGCAGATTCAAGACTAATATAGGAGGGTTGATATATATAATTTGCAATCTCAAACTCTGAAATAGGCGCATCCTTGAGCAAAAATAGTCCAGGAGATACTCTCACTAACACCTCTTTATTTACAAGTCTCTCCGCAAGTTTATATATCGTGTTTTTATTTGTGTGCCCGGTTATTTTACCAAGCGTGGAATAATCCACGAATTTTATGTTTTTATCTCGCAGTTTTTTGAATATTTCTATCCCCGACAACGATTCCATAATTAGTATATTATCATACTAGTTGTGGAACTGTCAATCCTTAATACTTTAGGGGGTTAAACGGTTAAAATAGTCTAGTATCGTGTTTTATTGAATAGGTAAAAACGGACAAGATGCATAAATAAAGGCAATTCCCGTTATTGACATCAGATTTTAATTTTTATACAATAGCTTTGTAAGATTCTTCGTTATTATTTAGTTTCATTTATCACAAAGCACACTGCTAACAGGTAAGGGTTTTGCGGTGTGGTATTTCTCAAAATATTTAGTTTAAGTAAAAATTATGGAAAACAAAGTTTTTGTTACGGTTGAAGGTTTGAAAAAATTTAAGAAAGAACATACGGAGCTTACTGAAGTTAAGCGACCTTTTGTAGCCGATCGCATAAAAAAGGCGAGGGAGCAGGGAGATATAAGCGAAAATGCCGAATACGACGCCGCGCGCGAGGAGCAGGCCTTTGTGGAAGGAAGAATTCAAGAGTTGGAAGAAATATTAAGAGATGTAGAAGTAGTTAGAGAAGACACCAAAAGTAACGGATTTGTGGTTGTTGGTTCGCGTGTTAGAGTGCATATGGACGGTTGTGAGGAAGAATATCATATAGTAGGCGCTGTGGAGGCGGACCCCAAAAATAAAAAAATATCTCACGAATCTCCTTTGGGAACCGCTCTTCTGGGCAAGAAAGTTGGCGATGTTGTGGAATATAACGCCCCTGTTGGAAAGTTAAAATTCCACATATTAGAAATTAAATAACCTTTAGAATTTCCTCTTTTAAAAAGTTGTCTCCTTTGTTAATATAGTTTTATGATAGAGCATAGTACCAAGCCTTTGGAAGAACTTAGAAAAATCCGTATAGACAAACTGCAAAAATTAAAAGATTTGGGTGTTAACCCTTATGTTAGTGATGTCCCCGACAGAATAGCAATAGCCCATGCCAAAAAAGAAAAAGAAAAATCCGAAGTTTTTGTGGCTGGTCGTTTAATATCTTTCCGGTCGCATGGAAAGATTGTTTTTGCGGACCTTCGGGATGAAAGCGGACAAATACAACTTGCTTTCAAAAAAGACGCGCTTGAAAAAAAGTTATGGGATTTATTGCCTTTTTTGGATATGGGGGATTTTATTTGGGTTTCGGGCGAAAATTTTGTTACGAAGGCAGGCGAATTAACAATTTTGGTTAAGGATTTTAAGCTTTTAACAAAGAGCATACGCCCTTTGCCCAGTGTTTGGTATGGGTTTAAGGACGAGGAAGCGCGGTATCGGCAGAGATATGTGGATATACTTTTAAACAACGACCTCAAAGAGTTGTTCAGTAAAAAAGCGCTTTTTTGGCAGACGGTTCGTAATTTTCTTCTAGAAAAGGGGTTTTTTGAAGTGGAGACACCTGTTTTGGAATCTATAGCAGGAGGCGCGGACGCTACTCCTTTTGTTACCCACCACAACGCTTTGGATATTGATTTGTATCTTCGTATTTCTATGGGGGAATTATGGCAGAAGAGGCTTATGGTTGCGGGTTTTGAGAAAACTTTTGAGATAGGAAGACAGTTTAGAAATGAAGGAATAAGTCGCGAGCATTTGCAGGATTACACGCAAATGGAATTTTATTGGGCATACGCGAATTACGAAGATTCTATGAGGTTGGTGGAAAAGCTTTATAAAGAAGTTGCTCACAAGGTTTTTGGGACATTAACTTTTGAAATAAATGGACATAAGGTGGATTTAGGAAAGAAATGGGAACGGATTGATTATGCGGAAGTTATAAAAAAGTATTTAGATATTGATATAAAAACAGCGACGGATGTGGATATTACCGCAAAACTTAAAAAAATTAACACGATTCTTAAGGGTAACGAAACGAGAGGGCGTCTTTTGGATATGTTATGGAAGAATATAAGAAAAAATATAACGGGACCGGCATTTTTGGTAGGGCATCCTGTGGAAGTATCCCCTCTTGCAAAACGCAACGAGAACAATCCAAAAATTGTGGAAAGATATCAAATAATTATTGCCGGGAGCGAGCTTGGCAATGGTTATACCGAGCTAAACGACCCTTTGGACCAAAAGAAGAGGTTTGAAGAACAGCAGAAAATGAGGGATGCGGGGGATAGCGAAGCGCAGATGCACGATTACGATTTCGTCCGCGCGTTGGAATATGGAATGCCTCCGGTTACTGGGTTTGGTTTAAGCGAGAGGTTGTTTGCTTTTTTGATGAACAAATCCGCGCGGGAATGCGTTATGTTTCCTCTTCTCCGCCCGGAGAGTATGTAAAATGATTGATATAAATTTTATTCGCGAAAATGCCAAAGAAGTTAAAAGAAACTGCGAAAGGCGTAACTGCCCTGTTGATATTGATGAAATATTGCAATTAGACGAACAAAGGCGAAAGCTTATAACGAGTGTTGACGAAAAGCGCGCCGAAGTTAATGGGCTTTCCAAAGTAAAACCAAGCCTTAAGGAACTTAAAAAACTTAAGCAACTTAAGAAAGAAACAAAGGATTTGGAAAGCTCTCTAAGCGAAATCACCGCAACTTTTAACGAAAAAATGAGCTGGATTCCCAATATGCTTTCAAAAGATGTTCCCGATGGGAAAGACGATTCAGGCAATAAAGAAGTAGCGAGGTGGGGGGATAAGCCCCAATTTTCGTTTAAAGTTTTGGACCATCAAGAGTTGGGGGAAAAGTTAGATATTTTGGATAAAGAAAGAGGGGCAAAGGTTTCGCAATCTCGCTTTTATTTCTGGAAAGGCGACGGCGCTATTTTGTCTTGGGCTTTGTTTTCGTGGGCGCAGAAATTTTTGACTGGGCGCGGATTTACCTTTTTTATAACGCCCGATTTAGCAAAAGAGAAAACTTTATTTGGAACCGGGTATTTGCCTTATTTTCCCCAAGATATTTATAAAGTAGAAGGAACAGACCTTTCGCTAATTGGAACTTCCGAGCAGGTTCTTGTAGGCTCAAGAATGGACGAGATTTTACAGGAGAAAGATTTGCCTCTAAAATATTTGGGGTTTTCACCTTCTTTTAGAACCGAGGCGGGAAGCTATGGAAAAGACACCAGAGGAGTTTTTAGAGTTCATCAGTTCTATAAACTTGAGCAAATTATATTTTGCAAACCAAACGAAGGAGAAAAGTGGCATTTGGAGTGTCAGAAAAACGAGGAGGATATGGTGGAAGCCTTAAAATTGCCTTATCGCAGTGTTATTACTTGTGTTGGGGATACTGCTGCCCCCGGGTATAAAAAATATGATTTAGAAGCATGGTTTCCGGGGCAAAATAAATATCGCGAACTTACCTCAAATACTAATTTAACCGATTTCCAAACCAGAAGACTAAATATAAGATGCAAAAGTGGCGGAAACAAATATTTTCCTTATACTATCTCTGCAACGGGTGTTACGGAACGATGGGTTTTGGCAATTTTAGAAAATTATCAGCAAGAAGACGGTTCTGTGCTAATCCCCGAAGTACTCAAGCCTTTTGTGGGTAAGGATAAGATAGAAAAAATTTCTAAATCCTAATTTCTAAATAATTTCAAATGTTTAAAATCCCAAACATTCTAAATCCGCAAATTATTTTTGAAACTAATTCTCCCGTTTCCGGTGAGATAAAAGTGGTACAGATAGGAAAAGAAAGAAGGTTGATGGTGGGGGGATATGTGCAATCTATTAATGGGGACTGCCCGGGGGTGGAAAAAAGAGTTTGGGGGAAAATTGTTTTGCTTGGGATGGAAACTTGCCCAAATCTCAAAAACATTTTGCTTCTTGGTTTGGGTGGTGGGACCATTGTGTCTTTGCTTAAGAAGCACAAACCAAAGAGCAATATTACGGCGATTGAAATTGACCCCAAAATTATTGCCGTTGCGAAGAAATTTTTTAGCTTGTCCGAGGTTGCGAGGCTTAATTTGATTGAAGGTGATGCTTATACTTTTATAACAAAAAAGTACAGCTGTACAAATTTGTTAGGGAAATATGATTTGGTAATAGTGGATGTTTATTGCGGAGGAAGTTTCCCCCAAAAGTTTTGGGGCGAGAAATTTTTTAAAAGTCTCAAAAGCAGTATGGGTAAGGGCGGTTGTGTTATATTTAATAGAATACTTAGAACTGATGTTGATTTTGAAATAAACGAGGCAAAAGGGACGCTGTCCCCGTTTTTTAAGTATGTTTCTGTTCATAAAGTAAATATAGTTGGGAATTCAGGCAATATCCTTTTTTTATGCAAGAACTAATAATACTTTTAGCAAGATTTTTAATAATAATTCCTATATTTTTAGCGGGGTGGTGTTTGTTTATCAAAAGGGAGTGGAAAACGGTGGTAGGGGCGGTTATTTCAATACTAGTGGTTAATGTTTTATCTGAAATAACCAAAGCTATTATTCCAACAGCGCGCCCCTTTGTTGGGGTAGCGGATAATCCGGGAATATGGGTTCCTTTTAGTTACGGGTCATTTTTTTCCGGGCATACCGCCACTCTTTTTGCGCTTGGAGTAATTCTTTACAGGAAACATAAAAAGTTGGCATTGCTGTGTTTTGGTTTCGGTGGTTTGGTTGGTGTTTTAAGGGTTATAATAAAAGTTCATTATCCAATAGACATAATTGGCGGGGCGGTGGTTGGGGTTTTAGTCGGGTTATTTGCAATTAGGGTTGAACCAATCCGCCAGCTGGCGGATTGAGAAGTATGCTTTTAATTCAAGCAATTATTTTAGGAATAATTCAGGGTTTAACGGAGTTTTTGCCAGTATCTTCTTCGGCGCATCTAATAATAGTTCCCAAAATTTTTGATTGGCCCACCCATTCTTTGTTTTTTGATACCTCTCTGCATCTTGGCACGGCTTTTGCCGTTATTGTTTACTTTGCCAAAGATTGGCTAAAAATAATTAAGGATAGAAATTATTTGTTGAAAATTTTAGTTGGGATAATTCCGGCCGGCATTTTTGGTTTTTTGTTTAGCGATTTTATAGAATCCAACACGCATTCCTTTTCTATTATTGCCATAGCCCTGCTTGTTGGGACGGCGATAATGGTTTTGTCGGAGAAAAGTCTTAAACGAGTAAAAAATTCTAAATCAGCGGTAAATCTGAAAGACAGTTTGTTTATTGGAGTTATGCAAGTGTTGGCTTTATTTCCCGGGATGAGCAGAAGTAGCATGACTATTTCGGGCGGTTTTTTAAGAGGTATTAAAAAGGAATACGCTGTTAAATTCTCGTTTTATCTCTCCGCCCCTATTATTTTTGCGGCGGCTTGTTATAGTTTTATAAAAAGTTATAAGCTTTATGGAAGTATTGGTTTTTTAAACGGCAGTTTTGCTATCGGGGTTTTGACCTCCTTTTTGGTGGGGCTTTTCGTCATAAAATTTATGATAGAATACATCCGCAGTAAAGGTTTTGGGGTTTTTATTATTTACCGCGCGTTGTTGGCTTTATTAATTTTATTCCTATGCTAAAACTTTTATCAAAATATTTGGACGGCAATGAAAGACAGTTGAATAGCCTTATACCGTATATTGCCAAAATAAATTCTTTAGAAGAAAAATATGAAAAAATATCTAATTCCCAAATTAGAGAAAAAACACAGGAGTTTAGAAAAATTATCCAAGACTCCGTAGACTCCGATTCTGCGCTAGAAGAGTTATTGCCCGACGCGTACGCTCTTGTTCGCGAGGCTTCCAAAAGAGCTTTGAAACAGAGACATTTTAACGCTCAATTGATGGCGGGAATAGTTCTTCACAAAGGTAAAATTGCGGAACAGAAAACTGGCGAAGGGAAAACTCTAACGGCAACTTTGCCTTTATATTTAAACTCGTTAACCGGTAGGGGGTGCCATTTAGTTACGCCAAACGACTATCTGTCCCGCCACGGCGCTGGTTGGATGGGACCCATTTACGATTTGTTGGGAGTTTCGGTAGGCATAATTTCCCAAAACAACGCCTCTTTCATTTACGACCCCGCTTTTGAAAATACTAAATTTTTGGACGATTACGCAAAGCATCTTCGTCCCGCAGAAAAACGGCAGGCTTATGAGTGCGATATTACTTATGGGACCAACGACGAATTTGGGTTTGATTATTTGAGAGATAATTTAGCTTACGATATAAAAGAGCTTGTCCAAAGCGGGTATAATTTTGCGATAGTGGATGAAGTGGATTCCATTTTAATTGACGAGGCTCGGACGCCTTTAATAATTTCCGCCCCGGCAGGAGATTCCACCAAGAGATATTATCAATTTGCGGAAATTGCCCAAAAACTTACCCCTGATGTGGATTATAAAGTGGACGAGAAATATCGTTCCGCATCGTTGACGGAACTTGGGATATCAAAAATTGAAAGGATTATTGGGGTACCAAATTTATACGAGAGCGATTTTGAAACGGTGCATCATGTGGAAAATGCTATTAGGGCGCGTTCACTTTTTACTAAAGATAAAGATTATGTGGTTAAAGATTCCCAAGTTATTATTGTGGATGAATTTACTGGGCGTTTAATGCCCGGGCGACGTTGGAGCGAGGGTTTGCATCAGGCTATAGAGGCTAAGGAGGGGGCGGAAATACAAAAGGAATCGCGAACATTTGCCACCGTTTCTTTTCAGAACTATTTTAGGCTATACAAAAAACTGGCGGGTATGACTGGTACCGCGGTAACCGAAGCGGAAGAATTTAGCAAAATTTATAAGCTGGATGTGGTGGTTATCCCCTCAAACGAACCTTTGGCTAGGAAAGATTTGCCGGATGTGGTTTACAAAACCAAAGCGGCAAAATACCGCGCTATAGTTAAGGATATAGAACGCGCGCATAGCACGGGTCAGCCTGTTCTTGTGGGCACAACTTCCATAGAAAACAACGAACTGTTAGCAAGCCTTCTTAAACGAAAAAATGTTACGCACGAATTGTTAAACGCCAAACAACACGAAAGGGAGGCTTTAATTATTGCCCAGGCGGGTAGAAAGGGCGCGGTTACCATCGCAACCAATATGGCGGGGCGGGGAGTGGACATAAAATTAGGAGGGGACCCGCAAGAGAAAGAGGAGTTTAAGGAAGTGAAGAGTTTAGGAGGTTTGTATGTTATAGGAACCGAAAGGCACGAGTCTCGCAGAATAGATAATCAGCTTAGAGGTCGTTCTGGAAGGCAGGGGGAGCCTGGGAGATCTAAATTTTTTGTTTCTTTGCAAGATGACTTAATGCGGATATTCGGTGGGGAGCAAGTGGAGAAAATTATGGATAGGTTTGGGATGGATGAAAATATTCCTATAGAGGCGGGGTTGGTGTCTAAGGCGCTAGAAAATTCTCAAAAAAAGGTAGAGACTCTAAATTTTGATAGAAGAAAAAACTTGGTAGATTTTGATGATGTAATGAACAAGCATAGGGAAGTGATATACAAACTTCGCCAGAAAATTCTCTGGCTTTCGTCTTCGGAGGAGAAGGCAAAAGAATCTAAAGAATGGTTTTTGGAAAGAGTTTTAAAATATTACGGCGATGCGCGGGAAATTTTTGAGCAAAGGGAAAAGGATTTAAAAAATGTTTGGTACGAGGTGTTAAAAAGAATAAGTTTGCAGGTTGTGGACACATATTGGATGGAACATTTGGATTCTATGGACTCGGTTCGCGAGGGTATTGGTCTTCGCGCGTATGGGCAAAAGGACCCTTTAGTGGAGTACAAACAAGAAGGACATAGGATGTTTGGGAAGTTAGTGGTTACTATTTGGTCAACCATTGGGGATAGATTGTCTCGCGTGCAAGTTGAACAGATGCCGAAAACGGAAATTCAAAAACCAATTGTCCAGGATCAAAGATTAATTCACGAGGAGCATAATTATGGGGTTAGAGATGAAGCGGAGATGTTGTCCCAATCGCAAAAGACGGTAATGAAATCTGCTAACGAAAAAGTAGGCCGCAACGCCCTTTGCCCGTGTGGGTCTGGGAAGAAATACAAGAGATGTCACGGGAGTTGACGGAGCGTAATGACGAGAATGTTCGCACGATAATATGCACTTGACAAAGACATATTATCGGATAAAATGGACTTATGGGTTTTGAAAGAGATTTAGTGTCTAAAATAAGGTTGGAGCTGGAGAACGAGGAGATATCGCTTATCGTTGGTCCTAGACAGTCTGGAAAGACTACGATTCTCCATCAGGTTGGAGGTTATGTTAAATCTGCAAATATATCAAATTACTTTCTAAATTTAGAGGACCCCGATTATTTAAACTTACTAAACGAATCGCCTAAAAATTTGTTTAAAATATTTACAATAAACTTATCTGAAAGAACAATTCTGTTTGTTGACGAGATTCAGTATCTTAAAGACCCCTCCAACTTTTTGAAGTATTTTTTTGATGAATATAGAGGAAAGATAAAAATTATAGCTACTGGTTCCTCCGCTTTTTATATGGACAGGAAGTTCAAAGATTCGCTTGTTGGAAGGAAGATCATATTTACTCTATTAACCTTGTCTTTCAAGGAATTTTTAAGGTTTAAAGGAGAAGAAGATTTATCTAAAGCAAAATTTGACCAACTTTCTCTTGATGAAAAGGGAAAAGTGATTCCTTATTACATAGAGTATATCACTTATGGTGGTTATCCAAAAGTAGTTGTTTCCTCCAAGGGTAAAAAGGAAGAAATACTAAGAGACATAGCTTACTCCTATATTAAAAAGGATGTGCTTGAGTCTAATATTAAGCAAGATGAAGTTTTCTACCGGTTAATGAAAATGCTCTCTTCACAGATTGGTAATTTGGTGAATAGCAACGAAATAGCTAGCACTTTGGGGGTATCAAAAACAGCCATTGAGAATTACTTGTATGTGATGCAAAAATCTTTTCATATAGGTTTAATACCTCCGTTTTATAAGAATGTTAGAAAAGAGCTTACCAAAATGCCCAAGGTGTACTTTGTTGATTTAGGACTTAGAAATTTTTTTAGAGGGGACTTTAAAAGTATTGTAGAGAGAGAAGATTCTGGTCCTCTCCTTGAAAATTCTGTATTTAGACAGTTGTTGGAAACTGTTGGTAAAGAGGACATACGGTTTTGGAGGACTACGGATCAGAAGGAAGTAGATTTTGTAGTTAAAGGGAAAAGGGCTTACGAAGTTAAATATAATTTGTCGGGCGTGAAGTCGAGCCGTTACCAAACTTTTTTAGAAAGTTATCCCAATATTAAATTTTATTTTGTTTGTTTTGATGCGAAGGATACTGTAAATCAAAACCAAGCTGTTTTGGAACCATGGGCTCTGTGACCTTATTGAGGCTTATAAACTTGCCAAAAGATAAAAAGGAGTTGCCCCTTGATTATCAAGGGAAAGGAAGAAAGCTGGGATAATAAATGAAAATCTCATAGGGTGATTATATCAAAGATGTTGTTGCATTTCGTAAATTGTTATTGTTAAAATATACAAAAGGTTATATAAATATATTCAATGGCTAATACGGCGTCTGCTCTTAAGAACATTAGAATAATTAAAAGAAGAACTAGCCAAAACAATTTTTGGCGTGTTAAGATTAAGAAAGCTCTTAAAGATTTGCGTTTAAACAAAGACGAAAGCAAAGTGGAAAAACTTTCTCGCGAGGCGCAGTCTATTATAAGCAAAGCCGCTAAAAAAGGAGTTTTGCACAAAAATAAAGCGGCGAGACTGGTGGCTAAACTTTTTAGGAAATAAAATTATGAAAAACCTGCCTAAAATAATATCTTTTATTTTTTTAACGATTTTCTCTTTTGGTGTTTCTGCTCGTAGCGTATCCGCCGCAAAATTTTATTTATCCCCCGAAACCGGAAGTTTCCCGTCTTCCTTTAGTGTGGATGTTATGCTCAATTCCGAAACGGATAGTATTGAAGCGGTAGATGTAATTTTAACTTACGATACCGCCAAACTTGATGTTTTGGAAATAACCAGCGGGGATTTTGAGCAATATCTTAAGAAAAGTTTTAACAAAGCAACCGGAAGAATTGAAGTGAGCGCTTTAAACGCCACCGCTCCCGCGGGAGCAATTGCCAAAGTTGCGAAAATAACTTTTATGCCCCTTGCGTCTGCTATAACAAATGTGGATTTTGTGTATAGCCCTGGCGCAGTGGATGATTCCAACGCGTTGGAAAAGGGTATAGAGTCTTTAACCTCGGTTACTGGAGGGATATATACTCTAGCTCTTGCTGGGTCTGCTGGGATAGGAACTACCGAACCAAGCCTAGGTATTGGGAATACAACACCCGTTACCGTTGGAACCACTGTTCCCGAAGTTCCGCAAACGGGGGCTATGCCAATCTCCTTTTACTTTTTTATTCTGCTTTCTATGGGTGTAAGTGGCGCTGGGTTTGCCCTGCTTAGGACTTCCCAAAAATGAACAAGGTTGAAGGTTTTAAAGGATTCGTAACTTTTTGTTTGATATTAATAGCTATCGTTCTTCTTTTTTTCTCCGTTCGTTTTATTATAAGCAAAAGAACTCTCAAAGATGAATCTAAAGCAAGCGTTGTTATCCCGGAAAGTGTTATTCCTACGGACAATGTTTTGCCACCAGCCACGCAGGTTCCGCTTGTGGAGGAAGCGCTTCTGTCTTTGCAAGGGTTTCAACAGGCTATCTCTCTGCAGGATTTTAGATACGATTTAAACAAAGATGGGGTAGTGAATATGTACGATTACTATTTATTAGTTTCCCTGCTTAACCAAACTCCCAACAACAATTAGGCGAAAATCTTTTCTTCCCGGGGGTACGCAAGTCATAAGACTTACGGTTGAGTTATTTGGGATATCTGGATAAAAGTTTTCATAAGGATTAACATCCGAAGGTTCCAAAGTTTTTTTCATAGTAACCACATATTTATAGGTTTTGTTTAGATATTTAATGTAAAACTCGTCTCCCGGCAAAAGGTTTGGCAAGGTGGAGAATATTTTTTTGTAGTCCAAAGGGTCAAAATATTCCTCAAATACGGCATGCCCGTATATAAAAGAGTTGAAACTTTCTCCCGGAAGAGCCGTTCCCGCGTAATGGCCAAGCATTTTATTTGGCGCAAGAGAAGTGTCATTTGTTTTAACTTCCGCCTCATAAATTTTAAGTTTTGGTATTGTTAGAAAAAACTTTTCGGGAACATTTTTATTTGGGGAAACGGCGCGCGCGTATTTTTTTAGTTCTTCAAAAGAAAAGTTTGCTTGACCCGTTTTATAACCTAAAACAGGGTAGAACAAAGGTTTCGCTTGAGAATAAAGGAAGAGTGACCTTGTATAAGGACTTACAACCTTTACATAAGCAATGCTTGTTCCTAAAAAAATTAAAAACCCTGCCACATATACCCTTACAGGTTTTGAGATTTGAGATTTGAGATTTGAGTTTTTTTCGTATTTATACGGTTTAAAGTAATCCATAGGCAGATACCTTTGTTATATGAATTATAATACCACTTTTCTCTGGAGTTTTCGGGGGTTAAAATAGGGATAGACCCAAATAGGGATAGACCCAATTTGGGTCTATCCCTATTTGGATTGAAACTTCTAAACTTCAAAATCCCACATCAGCAAAACATAAATAATGACCTGCCTTTCCTTTAGTTATTTTTGAAGCGTTACACACCCATTTTTTGGAAATAATAATTTTATCCAGTCTCTTACCTTTCGGAGTTGTGGGCGTGTTATCTAGAACGGATTTAAATCCTCGCTCAAAAATGTTTGGGACCAATTTGTAAATATCTTCAAAATTCATGTCTGCCCCGATTATTGTAGGTGTATTCCCTTCCAGTATTATATTCTCAATTTGATTTCTTATTCCTTTAAACGCATCTTCTAGAAAATCTCTTCCAAATAAGTGAAATGGGAGCATGTGTCCAGACAAAATTCTG
This sequence comes from Patescibacteria group bacterium, assembly GCA_018817085.1. Lineage (NCBI taxonomy): Bacteria > Patescibacteria group bacterium. The sequence goes on from JAHIUT010000006.1 coordinate 13,307, forward strand.
ATGGCGGCATCTTTATAACTTATTTTGGCTTCTATAAATCCTTTGTTGTGAGAAAACGCTTTATTTCCTTTCCAAATAAACTCTAAGTTGGGGTTCGCAAGTTTATGAAACTTTGAGGATATTATCGGGAATTTGCTAACAATAGAAATGGCTAGTTTTTCTCCCGCTTTTTGATGCGAATCGGACACACTTTTTGTTTTGATGTAGTTAAAACCTAATGCTTTGGCAATTATCTGTGGTTGGTTGTTGTTTTTAGAAACATGTATTTCTTGAAGACACACTATATCCGGCCTAATTTTCTTAAGTTCGTTGATGAAATATTCTAGTCTCTCTAAATTAAATTGGAGTTTTTGGACGGAGGATATAAATCCCCCACCAATGTTCCAAGTTGCAATTCTCATAATATTTATCTATGTTTTCTATTTTACGAAAAATTAAAGGTTATTGCAATAAGAGCCTTTTTGGAGATTATCTACAAAACTTCTTATCTGTAGCCGACGGACAGCTTCCAGCACAACTAACTCCTTCTGGGATTCCACAATTACGAGCATCTGACCAAAAATATTCTGCAGTTCCATTACTTTCTGAAAACCCGCCACAACAAAAATCCTTTTCTGGTCCTTTGGTTGGTACAACATATTTACTTATCATTAATAAACCTATCACAATAGCCACAAGCCCTAATATTCCAAATAATATTTTTTGTTTCATGATTCTCACCTCCAATCGCTATCCCTTATATATTTCTTCAACATCTCGGAAATTTGCTTTTTAAAAGGTGGTAAATCCTCTTTTATTGTTTTCCATAAAATATCTTCGTCTATGCCAAAATACCCATGTATCGCCTTATTCCTTATCCCGGCAATCTCTTTCCATGGAATTTGAGGGTATTCCACTTTTAATTCATTTGGGAAATTCTTAACCGCTTCGCCAATAATAGATAGATTTCTAACAACAGCGTCTATCGTTTTCGCATCTTTGGCAAAAGTACCAAAATTTAATCCTTTTGTATAATCCTCAATCTTTTGAATGGAGTCTTTAATATCTTCTATGTAAAGTTTAGCGCCTCTTTTAGACATATACAGTTTCTTTTAAAACATCCGCTTTAATAACTTTTTTTAAAGCTTTTTTGGAAACTA
>JAHIUT010000007.1 GCA_018817085.1 Patescibacteria group bacterium
CTTATATTCATAGAGGTGGTGAGATGAAAAGGCGCAATTCCTATCTGGAGCCTATGCGCGTTGGAACTGCTTGGCCAACTCAACAATTGAAACACCGGCTCCTCGTAACGGCAAAGCAACTTACATAACCAAACTTGCGCAATTTTGGGAATTTTTTTTCCTAACAAAACGGCTTCCATTTTGTTGGTTGGCAGTCTTCCATTCCTTGCGCTTGTCATATAGGCGGGAACTCCCGCGTTTCTGCGAACAGGAAATCTCAAAAACCCCTTTCCGGCAAAAGTTTCTTTCAGCCAGTTTATACTCTCCAAATAAGGACGCGCTTCTCTCGGAACATTATCCCAATCCATAAGTTCCAAAATTCGCGAAATTTCCCCCATTGCCGAAAACCTTTTGTCTGCCAAACTCCTCTGTTTAATTCTCAAAACCCTTGCCACCGCCTTTATATCAAAAGCGGAACAGGCAAGTCCAAAATTAGCGTGGGACTCGTATCTAACACCTACAACGCCCCCTCCTAAAACAACCTTTGCGTAAGGGTTTTGTGTTTTCACCGCCCTCTCCTTTTATGAAAGTGTTTTAACGGCCGTCTCGGCGCACAGAACATCCTGCGCCAAATCCATAGACCCTCCAACTCCCGCCGCGCCAATTATTTTACCATCTTTTAAAACGGGAAGCCCTCCTGGCAGAATCGTCATTTTTCCGCCTAGTATTTCCTGAACGCCAAAATACGGTTTTCCCGGTTGGGAATTTTCAAGAAGGGTTGCGGTAGGCGCCCCCAAATTAGCGGAAGTGTACGCTTTAGAAAGAGCTATTTCAGGACTTATTGGAATAGCCGTATCCATACGGCTTACAGCTATTATTGAACCGTGTTCGTCCACAATAACTGTGGTTACGGCTATGCCTAATTCTTTAGCTTTAGTTTCAGAAGCTAGTAATGCCTCTTTTGCTTTGTTAAGTGTAATCATCTAAACTCACCCCCTTTAGCCCAGCAATTTTATAAGCTCGTTTTTGGTTAACTCTCTTTCAAGATTTTTGGCAGTTTCTAGAACTTTATTAACCTTTTCTTCCGTTAAAGTATTGGGGTCTTTTCCCATTAACAAATACGCTAGTCTTACGCTGTTCACGCTACTCCAGGGACCCACATAAGCTATAGTGGTTTCTCCCACTGTATTAGGGTCCACCGCGGAATATATCTGTCGGCTCATTCTGTCCAGCTTTTTTGCCAGTTCTTTTAATTCTAACCCGTTTGCATTAGCGGACAGCATTTTTGCTTTATATATAGCCGCGGTATGAATTCCTAACGATGTGGCGCCAAATCTTTCTGCTAAAGGCCCGTGACTTGGCGGGGATACATTTACAAGTTTATTGTACGCTCTCAAAACCCCCATTAATTTTTCTAATTTCCATTTAGATTTTAAATTATTTTCTTGCAAAATTAGGTGGCAATTTAGCAAAATATTTTTCAAAGGCGTATTCCCAGCGCGTTCCCCTATGCCTCGCGCGACGGTGTGTACTCTTTGTACTCCGCTGGCTATGGCAGTTAAGGTATTTGCGGTATCGTTTCCTAAATCTCTATGTCCGTGCCATTCCAATGGAATGTCTTCGGCGCCAATTTCTTTAAGGATGTTTTTAACAAAAGTAACAAGGCGATATGTTCCAATAGGTCTTGCTATTCCTATTGTGTCGGCAATGCAAAAGCTTTTGGCGCCGTTTTCTATTGCCGCTATAATAATTTTTTCTAAAAATTCTGGGGGTGTTTGGGTGGTATGTTCCGTGGCGGCTATTACTTCAATATTATATTCGTCCACACACATTTTTATTGCTTGCGAAAGTTTGTTTATAACATATTCCGGCTCCCATTCCTCTACCATAAGACGGGACGGGGCGGAACCCATAAATACCAATGCTTGTATGTCCGGGTGGATTTTTTTCAGTTCCGCGACCCATCTAACGGAATTTTCGGTTGCCAAACAAAGGACGATGGGAGTAATAGTTGGTGTTTTTTTCGCCATTCCCGACAAAAGTGTTCTTATTGCGCGGTCTATTTTGTTTTTTTCTCCGGGATAAATACCCACTATCGCTCTTTTTATCCCAAGACTTTTTAGTTTTACTAAATATCTTAGCATCTCGCTTGGCTTTGGGTACTCCGAAACCCCGTGAAGACCATCTCGCAAGTCGTCCGACACAATTTCCAAGTTTTGTATTTGCGAGATAGTGGGTTCTGCGGGGATGTTTAACAAAATTTTGGTTTTGTTGTGGAGTTCCGCGTTCCAGCTAAAGTCAACGGGAATTTCTTTATTTATAAGTTTTTCTATAATGTTATTTGCCATTAGTAATAATTAATATAAAATGTATTTAATGAAAACTACCAATCATTATACCGCCTCTCCAAAAACAAAACAAACCGCGCTTTCTTTGTGGAAACTGGAAAAGGTTATTCTGGACACTTTGCATTTTGAAGAGGTTGTTCAAAGAACGGTGGACAGCATTTTGATAGAATTGGGTTATCTTAAACTCGGATACGCTATTGTTGTTCTTGCGCTATACGACAAGCGAAAGAAAGTTCTAAAACGGATAGCCATTTCGCAAACCCCTAAGGCAAAAATGGCGGTAGAGCAGTCGCCAGTACCGTTTCATGAGATAGACATTCCCGCTTCGGCTAATGCTAATTTGTGTATTAAGGTTTTAAAAACCAAAAAGCCCGCCTCTACTAAAATATGGTCTCAAATATTATATCCCGCGTTCACAAAAGAGGAAGCGTTGGAATTGCAAAAAGAGGTGGGTATTGAAACAAGTTTAGTCTATCCCGTTATTACTAAGGATAAATGTATTGGGATAATGATTTTTAGTATGACTAAAGGCGAAAGGGATGTAACTTTGGAAGAGCGGGACCTCATAGAAAGATTTACGGATATTGTGGGGTTAGCGGTGCAAAATTCCAAACTTTATTCCTCTTTACAAAGTACCACAAGGGCGCTTAAAAAGGCGAACAGTCGTCTTAAAGCTTTGGATAAACTTAAAGACGATTTTGTTTCTCTTGCCTCTCACGAGTTAAGAACCCCGCTTACGGCAATAAAAGGTTACGCGTGGCTTATGATGAATAAAAAACAACCCACTTCCGAGAAGCGGAAAGTTTATATGGATAGGATATACACTTCTACCGAACGGCTTATACATTTGGTGAATAATATGTTGGATGTTTCGCGAATAGAGAAGGGCAGAATGGAGTTTAAATCCGAGAAAATGGATATAGCAAAATTAGCGTGGGAGGTTAAAGAGGAGATTTCTGCTCGCGCTAAACAAAAAGGTATAGAAATAAAAATTTCGGCGGATAAAGGTTTTTTTGTTAGAGGGGATATGGAGAAATTACGAGAAGTGTTGTTAAACCTTGTTGGCAACGCTCTTAAATTTACCCCGCAAGGCGGGGAAGTGCGTATAGAATTTACTCAAGAAAAGGGGTATGTTAAAACTTCCATTTCGGATACAGGGGTAGGGATTAAGAAAGGGGACATACCAAAACTTTTTTCTAAATTTGGCAGGCTTAACAACTCGTTTTCTTCTATGAGTGAAGTACCGGGTACGGGGTTAGGGCTTTTCATTTGCAAAAAGATTGTGGGGCAGTTAAAAGGAAAGATTTGGGTAGAATCGGGGTTTGGCAAGGGAAGCAAGTTTATTTTCCTCCTTCCGCGGTATTGAATTTCATAGGGGTTGGGCTGGTTTGCTGTAATTCCTTATTGACAACAATTAATTATTGTTTCATAATTACTACCAAATGGGTAGTATTGGTGAAACAGAAAAGCCAGATATTTTGGATATCAAGCCTTATATTACCAAGAGTGAGCTCTCTGTTGTTATTGATAAACACGGAAGAAATCTTGATAAAAAGGTTTTGTCGTTAACGAAAAAGGGAGATTTAATAATTCTCAAAAAAGGTCTGTATGTTTCCAAAAATTTTGCGGGTAACAAGCCTAAAAATTATGTGGAGTTTATTGCTAATTTTTTATACTATCCTTCATACTTGTCTTTAGAATATGCGCTTCAAAAAGAAGGACTTATGCCGGATGCGCCTTACGCTTATACTTCTGTGGCTTTAAAGGCGACAAGGGTTTTTTCTAACTCTTTTGGCAGTTTTCAATACAGGAATATTAAAGAGGTGTTGTTTTGCGGATATGTTCTGGAGCCGTTTTGGGATATGTACAAAGTAAAAGTGGCGACAAAAGCTAAGGCGCTATTTGATTTTTTATACTTGCATAAATTTGTAAGCGCCATAGAAACCGAGCTAACTTTAGACTTTCGTATAAACTGGGATAATTTCTCCTTAAAAGATTTGGACGAGTTTTTAAAGTATGTTAGATTATCCAATTCTAGTAAGATGCGAAAGATTTATTTGGTTATAAAAGAAATCGTATATGATACTAGAAAATCTTAGACTCATTGTGGACAAAAATATAGGGCAGAGTCCATTGTATTTGAGAAATCTCTTAAAGGAGCAGTTGCAATATTATTTGCTGAATTTTATTTATAATTCTAAATATTCCAAAGACTTTATATTAAAAGGAGGTACTTGCCTGCGTTTTTGCTATGATTTACCTCGTCTTTCCGAGGATTTGGATTTTGATGTTTTAAACTTTGATAAGTTTAATTATGATAAGTTTTCTTGCGATTTAAAGGAATTTTTTGGGAGCAAGTTGAAATATAACGCTTTGGAACTAAAAATATCTGGGGTAAATAATCTTATTTATGTTAAATTTCCGATTCTCAATGAAATTGGATTTCCGGTTAACGCGAGCAAGCCCACGGATGTTATTTTGTTTGTTAGATTGGATATTACCCGCGCGCAAGGAGATTTTTATAAGACGGAGCTAAAGCTCAAAGCGTCCCAAGATTTTTCTTTTTTAATAAACTGCTATTCTTTGTCGGATCTTTTTTCTGGGAAAATTGCGGCGGTTCTTATGAGGCAGGTTAAAGAGGGTGGGGAAACAAAGCCTCGGTTTAAAGGCAGGGATTTTTTTGATGTGTATTTCCTGCTTCAAAGGGGTGTTACGGCGAATTATAAATATTTGTCTTCTATAACAGGGATAAAGAGCAAGGACGAAATTATTGAAATGTATAATTCAAAAATTAAATTAGCGATTGAAAAAAAGCAAATTATTAAAGCGGACATTTTACCTTTTTTTACAGATCAAAATTTTGTTTCCGGGTTTGTTGAAAATATGGATAAATTTGATTGGACGCTCCACTTTTCGTAATGACCCCGTTCAGATTGTCATAACTTTCTAACCCCCGAGGTTGGAATGGTTGGAATACTATTGACTTAATGCCTTGCATAAGGCAAATTAATAGGATAATGCATCTTAAAAACTCCAAAAAATACCTTTCAGATTTTAGAAACATTCTTCGCGCTATGAGGCGCGCAATTTCTTATTCTTTTCATATAACCCCAGCCCACACTTTGGGTGTTTTAATCGCCACAATTTTTCTTGCGGTTATTCCCATAATAGCAAGCTGGGTGAACGGTAAAATTATAGACGCTCTTATTGCAAGTGTAGGCAAATTGCCCCACATCCCGGAGGTCTTAGTAAAGTTTGTCATTTTCTCTATAATGGTATCTTTATTAGCCACTCTTTTAGATAGGCTTTTTGATTTTTTTGATTTTAATATGTTTTACGGTTTTTCAAGAGAGCTGGATAGGGACATTACCGAAAAATTCGCTTATTTAGATGATGAATATTATGAAAACCCCGAAACAAACATTCTACTGCAAAAGGTTAGAGAAAGTTACGGAAACCGTCCCCTTAATTTTATAGACGGAACATATAATTTATTGAGTTATTCTGTTGGAATTATCACTTCGCTTGGCGTGGTTATAGCGCTGTCGCCTTTACTTATTCCTTTGATGATACTTTCAACCCTGCCCCAGTTTGTTAGCAATGTGGTGTTTGGAAAACGCAAGTGGGGGATTTGGGATGTTCACGGCAACACTAGGCGAGATTACAGCTGGTCCCGAAGTTATCTTTCTAACTACACCTCTTTGCAAGAACTGCGGATTTTTAATTTGAGGAGGTTTCTTATTGAAAGGATATACAAACTTTATACCGATTTTCAAAACGCGCAAAGGAAAATTGAAAACAAAAGAATTAAAGTAAGCGCCATTTTGGATATTGTTAGGGTTTTAGGGCTTACATTGGCGTTTCTTTTTCTAGTCCGTTATGTGCTTATGGGAGCGATTACGGTGGGGGCTTTTAGTTTTTATATTTCGGCAATCCGCCAACTGCAAGGGGCGCTTAACCGCTTTTTTAACCGTTCGTCAAGGATATATGAAGATGGTTTGTATATGGTAGATATATACAAATTTATGGATTTACCTAAAAAGATTGTGTCGGGAAAAGAAAAGTTTTTGAATAAAGGAGTTCCAAGCGTCCAGTTTAAGGATTTAACCTTTAAGTATCCTGGAAGGGATGAAATTGTGATAGACAATTTAAATCTTGAAATAAAACCGGGGGAACATTTGGCTATAGTGGGGGAAAATGGAGCGGGCAAAACCACTTTAATTAAACTTTTGATGCGGTTTTATGACCCGTCTTCCGGAGATATTTTATTGGGGGGGAAATCTTTAAAAAAGTTAGATTTGGACGAGTGGTATAAAAAAGTGGGGGTGTTGTTTCAAGAGTTTAATTCGTATCATTTTGACGCAAAAACGAACATAGGTGTAGGCAATATCCAAAATCTTGCGGATTTAGGTGGCATCATTTCCGCCGCTAAAAAGTCGGGGGCGCACGAGTTTATAGAAAATTACGAGAACAACTATGGGCAGATATTAAATAGGGCGTTTGATGGTGGGGTTAGGCCGTCGGTGGGGCAATGGCAAAAAATAGCTTTGGCGCGAGCGTTTTTTAAAGACGCGTCCATACTTATTTTAGATGAACCCACTTCAGCAATTGACCCTAAGTCAGAATTTGAGATTTTTGAAAAGCTTTTTGAGTTTGCGAAGGGAAAGACTGTTATTATAATTTCGCACAGGTTTTCCACGGTTAGAAACGCGCAGAGAATAGTGGTTTTAGACAAAGGAAGGATAATAGAAGACGGAAACCACGAATCGTTAATTCGTATAAAAAACGGCAAGTACAGAATTGCCTTTGAACTTCAAAGCAAAGGGTACAAATGACATAGATACCCAACACCGGGTGTTGGTGAGTTTTCCCCGCCAGCTGGCGGAGAGACTCCTTTGTTAAATTTGCATTTTGTGGTAAAATATTTGTAGTTTTTGGAAATTGAGATTGCCACGCCCTTCGGGCTCGCAATGACAAGAGTAGGGTGTGAACCCTAAAGGGTTCAACCCTCAAATCCCGCCTTGGGCGGAAAGGAGAATGAGGATGGTTGCTAAAATTTGTTGCAAATGTGGTAGATGTTGCGTGGATTTTTCGGTTCCTAAAGTGGGTTTTTATCAGATGTATTCCTTTTTGAGGGAATATCCTTATATTTATTACAGCGGTATGCAAAGGGCGGGTTCTTTACTAGTTCCCGTGTTTCGTTGCGAGAATTTAATTGAGAAAGTAGGAGGCGTAGCTGCGGTGGCGGTTTGTAGAGACTATATAAACAGACCTCCTTTTTGCAAAGAATTTCCGAGGGGAAAGCAAAGTCGTCCTCAAGGTTGTGGGTTGAAAGACTTCTTGCACTCTCTCTTATTAAAATTATATGAATGCCGAATCTGTAAATGTTGGAATATTGTTTGGAGGAAAATCTACAGAACATGAGGTTTCAGTTATAACTGGAGTCCAAGTTTTGAATGGTATTGATAAGAACAAATATAATATTTTGCCGATATATGTTTCAAAAGAGGGTAAGTGGTATATAAGTGAAAAATTTTACGATATAAAAACTTTCAAAGATTTAGATTCTATACCCAAACATTCAAAAGAAGTTTTTTTGTCCCCGATTCCGGGAGAATTAAAGCTAACTGTTTTATCTACATTCCTTTTTGGCGGGGATAAAAATATAAAAGCGGATGTTTTTTTTCCGTGTTTTCACGGCGGGTTGGGGGAGTGTGGCGGTTTTCAAGGGTTGTTTGAAATAGCCGAGGTTCCTTATGTTGGCGCGGAAATACTTTCTTCCGCGGTTAGTATGGACAAGATTTTGATGAAAGATGTGTTTAAGGCAAACAACATACCTTCTTTCCCTTATTATTGGTTTTACAGAGAATACTGGAAAAGCAATAATAAAAAAGTTTTGGATAAAATAGAAGAAAAATTTAAATATCCGGTGTTTGTAAAACCGTCAAATTCTGGGTCTAGTATTGGAGTGGCAAAAGTTGAGGATAGAGAGTCTCTGGAAAATTGTATAGAAGTGGCTTGCGTTTTTGACAGGCGGGTTATCGTGGAAAAGGGTATATTGGGGGCTAAAGAAATAAATGTTTCGGTAATTGGAAATAGCGGAAGTGAACTTTTGGTTTCTGAATGTGAAGAGGTTTTTTCTGAAGGAGGGTTTTTAAGTTATGAAGACAAATACATCCGAGATGGCAAAAAATCTAAAGGTATGGCATCCGCAAAAAGAATTATTCCCGCTAATATAAGCGCTAAAGAAAAAATTGTTGCGCAAGAGCTAGCAAAAGAGGTTTTTTCGGCTCTTAATTGTTGCGGAATTGCCCGTGTTGATTTTTTGATAAGAGGAAAAGATATATATGTTCTTGAGATAAATACAATACCTGGAAGTTTGAGTTTCTATTTGTGGGAAGCGTCTGGTCTAAAATTCAAAGATGTTTTGGATAAATTGATACAGCTTGCTATGGATAGGTATAAATATAAAAGTGAGAATGTTTGCACTTTCCCAACGAACATATTACAAAACTTTGAGGCGGGGATTAAAGGAAAATTATAGCCTTCTCCTTATCAGTAATTGTCTGGCAGATCGTTTTCTATAAGAATCACAGGTTTTTTTAATTTTAATTTTGCGATTGCATTCATTAATTTTGGTAAAGTATTTATGAAGATAACTTTGTTGTCTTCTATAGCGCTTTTAAGCGCTATAGTCCTTTCGTTTTTTCCTATCAGAATAACATAATCGCATATCTCGTTTGAAAGTTTTCCTAATCCTATGTGGATGTCTTTAGTTCTATTTCCCAATTCCACAATTCCTGGGGTTGCCAATATCTTATCGCCTTTAAAAGATTTTAAAAGTTCTAACGCCGCTCTGAATCCTGAAGGATTGCTGTTATAGGAGTCGTCTATTATGGTAATGTTTTCTGCAGGGTGTTTTATTTCAAGTCTGTGTGGTATGGGTTTTAAAGAATGTATTGCCCTAACAATTTTTATCGGTTCCACTTTTAGTATATATGCCATAGCGCTTGCGGCGATTATGTTGGACAAATTGCTCCTTCCAATAAGAGTTGTTTCCGTTTTAAATTCTTTTTTATCAAGTATGAGCGTAAATTCTGTTTTTAAGTTTTTTAATTTCACATTTTTTGCTCCGAAAGTATTGTTTAAGACCCCGTAAAAATTGGGGGTTTTGACATATTTTTCAAACGATTTCATTATTAATTTATCGTCGCCGTTTAAAATAATATTAGTTTTGGGGGTAGCGCAAACTAGCTCAAATTTAGCTTTGATGGTGTTTTCAATGGACCCGAATCTTTCTAAATGCTGTTCGTTTATGCCTGTGAGGATTGCGTAGTCGGGCTGTATAACAGAGCAGATTTCTTCTATTTCTCCTTTTTTATAAGCGCCTATCTCGCAAACAAAAAATTCGCAGTCGTTGTAAAGTTCCATATCCACAATTTTTGCTATTCCTAGTACGGTGTTGAAACTGTTAGGGGTTTTTGCGGTGTTGTATTTGGTTTTTAGCATTTGATAAAGGAATTCTTTTACGCTGGTTTTTCCGTATGACCCCGTGATGCCGATTATTTTCATATTTCCCGCTTTTAAAGCAGAGATTTTTTTTCGCAGTTTAATTCTTGTAATAAATCTTAAAAAATTTTCGCTAGGAAATAAAGTAGCCCGCGCCAAAATCAAGAATAAAAAAGATTGAGTGGCGGTAATTATTGACACGAGAAGTCCTTTAACCCCCCAAAATCTGAAAGACGCTATTAAAAGGAAGATCGTGTAAAAGATAGATGTCAAATAAATGGTTTTAGCCTTAAATGTCCAGACTAGAGGTTTCTTGTTTTCAAGTTTTCTTACAAAATAGTTTCTGAAAACCCATTTGATGAATCTCCTTGTTTCGTAGTTTTCCAGTTGAAAAACGCTCAAATACATTTTGTAGGGTAATATTTTTTCTATCATAGAATGTTCTCCTCCTCCAAAATTTTTATAAACTCCTCGCTATTTTCTAAATGTGGATTATGTCCGGTACCCCAGACTATCCGCAGTTTTGATTTCTGGACAAGATTTTTTAAGATTTTAGCTTGATTTACAGGTAGAACTTTATCTTGCTCTCCCCAAATTATGAGGGTTTGCGCAGATATTTTTGAAAAAACTGAGGTTAAATCTTGGTTTACGACCTTGATGAAAGTTTTTTTAAGGTTTTTTGAAGCGCGGTAATCGGAACTTCCAAAAGCATTTTTGATTTTTTCGGCTATGGCAGAGGGCAATATGTTTAAAATAGGGGATAGCCCGCCAATTTTTTTGAGGGCGCTATTTTTGAAGCGAGTGTCTATTAGACCAGCGCTTGACACAAGAATTAATTTTGCTGCATCCCTCGGTTTTAACACGGATATTATAGCGGCAACCCTTCCCCCGGAGGAGTGTCCGAGCAAAACATATTTTCGGATTTTTAGTTTTCTAAGAAGTTTTATAATTATGCGCGCGTAATCGTAATTGTCAAAAGGTTTTGGAGGAGGGGAGGAGAATCCGAAGCCAGGGAGGTCCACGAGCAATATATTATATTTAGGCATTTTTCTAGCGATAGGTTTCCATTCTTTTAGAGACCTTTGCCACCCATGAAGGATAACCAAATATTTTGAAGCGTTGGCGTTTTTTAGGATTTCCAGATTTATTAAGATGTTGTCAATTACGATGTGCATTAAGTAAGATTATAATACAAAACTGAAAGATGGGTATACTTCTAGTTTCAGAGATTTCTGGGTATATGGTAATATGTTTATATGCTTTTTATAATCTTATCCAACCAGCAGTTTGAATCGGAATTAAAAACCAATAAATGGCATATAGCCACCCAGCTTGCTAAAAAAGGGCATAAAATTATATTTGTTGACCCTCCTTTGCGGTTCAAAGCATTAAAAGGCCTCTCGTCCATAATTTCTAGAAAAAGCGAAAACCTTATTTTATATAAGCCCATCAATTTGTTTAATTTCAAGCCTTTTCCCTCTTTTAACACTTTCGTTCATTTGAGGGTTATAAAAAGGCTTATTAAGAAAATTGGATATAAAGGAGGCAAAAAGATACTTTACATATATCATTTCGATTTTCCAGATTTAAGAAGTTTTATGACAAAATCTGACTATAATATAACTGTTTACGATTGTGTGGACGAATATACCGCTTTTCCAGAATATGCTAGCCGTAAAAAAGTTAATCCAAAAGTCATAGCTTGGATTCAATGGCTGGACGACGAGTTGAAAATTAGAATAAACCAAAACGGTTTGCAAAAGTCAGATTGGGTAAACGCGCAGGAAAAATGGCTTTGCGACAATGTGGATTTAGTTTTTGCCAGCGCGCCAAGTTTGGTTGCCAAACTAAAAAAGTGGCGAAAAGAGGTTTATTATTTACCAAATGCGGTAGCCATAGAAAAGTTTGACCACAAAGAGAAACTCAAGGAGCCTTTTGATATAAAAGATACCCCTCATCCTAGAATTGGTTTTTCTGGCGCTATAGACACTTACAAAAACAATATAAATTTAATTGAAAAATGCGCCAAAACTTATCCAAATTATCATTTTGTTATGATTGGACCTGAAAAGGTGGCGGACCCGGATTTGGATTTAACGATTCTAAAGGCGATGGAAAATGTTCATTTTTTAGGAAAGAAGTTATGGGAGGAAATTCCTGCGTATTTTGACCATTTTGATGTTTATTTTATCCCTTATAATATCAACGAATATACTAAAGGGTGCCATCCTGTAAAGTATTTTGAGGGGTTGGGAGCAGGTCTTCCTGTGGTGGCGACATTAATGTCCGTTAAAGAATTTGATGTAGATGGTTATGTAACGGAGGACGAGGGAGAATTTGTTAAGAATATTAAAAGGGCGGTAGAGGAAAATTCAGCGCAAAGGGTGGAAAAACGAAAAAATCTTGCCCGAAAAAACAGTTGGGAAGGCAAGGCGGAGAAAATAATTAAACTTATTGTGACAGAGCGTGACGGTATTGACTAAGGAGACTCCTTAGTACAAGGAGTCTCCCTTTGATAAATTTGCATTTTGTGGTAGGATAATTGTAGATTTTGAAAATTGTCCGTCATTGCGATCCCGAGCTTTAGCGAGGGAGAAGCAATCCCAATGAGATTGCGGAAAGGAGAATAAGAGATGAGGATTTTTCGGAATGTTGGTCTGTTGTGGTTCAAGAGGGATGTGCCTGACAAACCCATTTTCATTTTGGTAATAATAAGGTAATTGGGTGAGTGCAAGTACCACTTCGGAACCTGCCTGCCGTAGGCAGGGTGGTACTTGTGTGACAAAGGGGGACATTTGCGAAATTTGTCTAGACTAAGGAGTCTCCTTGTACAAGGAGACTCCTTTGTTAAATTTGCATTTTGTGGTAGGATAGTATTAGTTGTTTGAATACTTGTC
>JAHIUT010000008.1 GCA_018817085.1 Patescibacteria group bacterium
AGAGCTTTTAATATCTATAAGTGTAATTATAATCCTAACGGCTATTTCCATACCAATTTATTATAATCTGGCGTTTAGCAGGTCATCGGAAGAAAGTTCAAGGAGTATAATACAAAATCTGTCTCTTGCTGAAACTAAAGCCATTTCTGGCATAGGTGGGCAGGAGTGGGGTGTTTCTTTTAAATTAAATCCCAGCAATATGTATTTTTCCGCGGATAAAACTTTTGAACTGTCGGCAGGGGCAAAAATAAATTCCATAACTTTAACGGATGAGGACGGGAGTGTTAGCAATATATCTGGCGATAATGGGGTTTATATACTTTTTGAAAAAACTCCTAATCAAGGAAAAGGAAAAATTTATAAGATAGATAGTTCTGGAAACAGTTTTTGGACATGTAACACTTCTCCGCAAATTGTACCGGGAGGTTGTGACCCGACCACTCCACGGTCCTTGCCTGCGGTATGTTCTGGAACAGCGGCAAGTTATTGTGAGAATGTTACTAAATACATTTCTGCGCCCGTTTGCAAAACTTATTCAGCGTGTTCTTGCGTGGATAGCAAGTATGCTAGTGGGGGTTCTGTAACTTCAACGCCAGGAAAGTGCGCTTCGGGGACTTTTGTAGGAAGCGCTTGTGTTGGGGGATGTTGGAAATTAAGTCCTTCCGGGGGTTGTGACAGCGCTTGTTCTTATAGCTCATATACCACACAGAACATAAGCGCTTGTGGCGCGCAAGGTTTGGTTTATAACGGGTCGGGAACATGCTCTGCAGACGGAAGTGGGAATTGCTATAAAATATCTTCGGGAACAGTACCCAGTAATTACTGGGGTAGGAGTGTAACAGCATATGCGCAGAGTGGTTATTGTATAAAACCAGACGGCGCTTGGGAATATGTTCAGCTAGGTTGCCATAACCAAAACCCCAACTGGCAGGAAGCTTGTTTAAGTATATCCTGTTGTGTTACAGGTACCTGTGCTGCTTACGACTTTTGGTTAGGGTATCCTTCCGAGACATTTTGCGCCAGCACAAACCCCTGCTGGACCTCTTGCAGCGCGGGTGCTTGTGAATATGGCGGGTGGACTTGCATATCGAGTACAGTTAATAGAAGTAATGGCGGGTTGACTACTTGCACTTGGCAGTTTGGGAGTTCTGCTTGTCAGGAAGATTCTTTGCAGGTTACAACGGAAACTGTAGGAAATTCGTATTCCTGCTCTTGTTTAAGTGGAGTTAATACCTCAAAAAACTACAAGAAAGCTGAAATTGCCATAACAGATTTGGATGGGGGGCGGGAGAATATAATAATTATTGAACGAGGAGAGACGGGGATTATGCGTTTCTATTTGCAGTAAATCTAACCTGTCCTTATGAATATAGATGTAAATAGTTTTATCGTCATTGCGAGGAGGAACGAAGTGACGACAAAGCAATCTCACCGGGATTGCTTCGTCTCTCGCTTACGCTCGTTCCTCGCAATGACGGTGGGTGTCCACTTACGCTCGTTCCCTGCCTCTACCTTTGCAGACAAGTGTGCAGGCAGGCTCGCAAGGATGGAAAGTGATTTACAATATACAATTTTAAATTTACAATAATAAAGGATATGTATAAGAAGCTATTGTTAAAAAATGATAAAGGACAGGCGACACTTGTTGTTGTTGTTCTTGTTATGGTGGTATCTCTAGCGGTGGGAGTTGCCGCTTCAAACCGCGCTATATCAAATATCCGCAGGGCAACATACACTTCCCAAAGCGACCAAGCCTTGCATTGCGCCGAATCGGGGGCTGAGGAAGGTCTAAATAAAATAAATGAGGAGGAAGAGGATTCTTTTGGAACATACAGCAGAACTTTACAGGATTCGGAAGGAATTAATATATGCGATTACGAGTATATCATCTCGGAATTTTCCGGTAACATTTTAACTTACCCGCTTGTTAAGCAAGATGATTCCCAAGAAATTAATTTGGACGGATACAGCGGTAGTTTGGATATTTACTTTGGGAGCGACGATACCGCTTCGCTTGAAATAACCTTTGTTAAGGGAACTTCTGCTCCCTACTCTGTTGAGAAGTACGCTTATAATTGCGAGGAAGACAGAGATAACAATTTTGATGACGGGTCTTCAAATAGTGGCGAGGATTTGCCTTGCGGCTCGGGAACTTTTAGTTTTAGTTCCGATTATAAAATTGCGCGAATTAGGCCCTTGTATTCTGATACTAAAGTTATTGCAAAGTTTAGTAACGCTAGTCCTTCTCAAGGGTATTTAATTGATTCCACAGGAACAGCCGGTACCGCGCAAAGGAAAGTTCAGGTTATAAGGTCTAGACCGCAACTTCCAGCTATATTTGATTACAGTATATTTTCAGCATCCGAAACGGAACCGTTGAGTAAGTAGTAAAGTACTCCGTCATTGCGATCCCGACCTAAAGTCGGGAGAAGCAATCCCAATGAGATTGCTTCGTCGCAAGCTCCTCGCAATGACGAATGGTAATTGAAAATTTGTATTGCAAAGGTTAGTATTAAAGAGTGAATAAAAACTGTCCCATTGTTTTATTTTTGATCTTTTTCTCTCTTTTGTTCTCTTCTGTAGTTTTTGCGTTTTCCGACACTACCCCCCCAACAACCTCTCTTTTGCTCAATCCCCCATCCCCCGATGGCAATAATGGTTGGTACAAAACTCCTGTGGGAGTAACTTTAAACGCAGTAGATTTGGAATCGGGTGTTAAGGAAATAAATTGGCGGTTGAATAACGGATTGTGGACCAAAAAATCGTTTACCCAAACATTAAATATGGTTATAAACTCCTCTTTTGAATCGGATACGGAAGGTTGGAGCTTTATTCCGTTCAACAACTCAACTGGAGAGCGAACAAGCGAGTTTGCCAAAATAGATGATTATTCCATTAAAATAAATTCTTTAGAAAATGGATCTTCCCTTTTTACCAACAACCAAAGTTATGTTGTGGTTTCGCCTTGGAAAACGGTTTCTTTGGGAGTGTGGCTCAAAGGTAGCGGTATTTTGGGAGTTGGCGCCTTTTATAAAGTTTATATTTTAACAAGTACTGGCGAGAAACTTCTTTATACTTCGCCTGTTCATAACGGGACATTTGATTGGATTTACGAGCTTAAAGATTTGGTTATCTCCTCGGATTCGGCTTATGGTCTTTATTTTGAGCTTATTTTACAGGGGGTGGGTTCCGCTTATTTTGACGGGGTGTATGCGGCGTACGCTTCGGAACAGCCCCAAACTGTTTTTACAATTTCAGATAATGGCATAAACACACTTGAATTTTATTCCGTGGATTTTGCTGGCAATACAGAAAACACTAAATCCGCCTCTTTTAAAATAGATACTATAGCGCCAACCAATTGGCAAAACTTTGAAACGGAGCGAGCGGGCAACGCGCATACCCTTATATCCACAATTAATGTCTCTGACAATGTTTCCAGGTTGAAAGCGGATACTTCGGAATTTCAATATTCTCCTTTGTATACTTGGTTATGGGGATATTTTACGGATTATGAGAATTGCAAAGGTTCTTTTGTATCGGATGGTTGGTTATCTGCGGAACCCAGTTTTGCGGATGGCGATATAACCGGGACACTTGCGTCCCCCGTGATAAACTACTGCAATTCCACTTGGTTTTTATGCAAAGGAGTTAGGTTTAAAGTGGAAGATTTGGCGGGGAATGAGTCCACCAAAGAAATATGTATAAACGGACCTTGGGTGAAAAGTACGGATGGGAATGTAATTTCGCTTAATTCAATAGATATGTCCTCCGGTTCTCCGGAAGATAATACCAATGCGCTTGTTGTATCTTCGCAAGCATTGTCAAACTTCTCATCCAGCAAAAATTGGCTTGTTTCATACTACCCTTCCCGCTTTAATATGGTTTCCTATTCTTATGACGACTTATTTAATAAATATTCTCCTGATAACACTATTAGTTCCTTGCCTGTAACAAATGGCGCTTTTAAAACTTCGGGGAATTTTCAGGTTAACGCAGCCACTATTCCTAGAAACTACACCACTAAGCAATTTTCAAATGTTTTTTTTGTTAATGGAGACCTTATTGCGCAAAAAAATATTGATATGAAAAATACTTCAGGCACCATTTTTGTAGTAAAGGGAGATGTTTTAGTAGATAAGAATGTTTCGGTTTTGGATGGTTTTTTTATTGTGGACGGGACATTTAACACCTCTTATAACGGAGGATTTGTAAATGACCCGCTTAAAATATTTGGCGGGGTTACAGCCAATACCTTTGAACTAAACAGAAGTTTCTCGGCTTTTAAAAGCCAGAGCGATCCTGCGGAGGAATTTATTTATGACCCCAAATATTTAATTGATTTTACATCCTTTTTTGGTAATGTTAGTATTAAATGGAGCGAGATTTTTTAATGAGAAATTATGGATATTATAGGACTTGATATAGGAACAAGTTTAATAAAGGGGGTTGCGGTTAGAAAGGAAAAAGGAACTTGCGAGCTTTTAAACTACGCCTTTTCCCCCGCTTTTAAAGAGTCGCTTCTTTCCGAATCCGCAACGGATGCCGATAAGCTTTCCGAGAGTCTTCGCAAATTTATTTCGGAATCGTCTTTTTCCTCCACCAATGTTGTGGCGTCTTTTCCAGAAACCCATGTTTTTACAAGAGTAATAGAAATTCCAAAAATGTCCCGAAAAGAAGTTGAAAAAGCGGTTTTTTGGGAAGCGGAACAGTACTTGCCCATTTCAATTGAGGATGTAACCTTAAACTTTCAGATATTGCCTAAAGATATTGAAGGAGAAAGTTCCGACAAGACAGAGGTTTTGCTGGTTGCCGTTCCAAAAGGTCTGGTTCAACGGTTTGTAAAAATACTCATAAAGGCGGGTTTAACCCCTGTTGGATTGGAGCCTGAATCTATGTCTATAGCAAGGTCTATTTATTACAACGAAAGTTCTTATCCCGTTACTTTGGTTGTGAATATAGGTTCGGAAGTTACTAATTTGTCTATTTTGGTGGATGATTACATACGATTTACCCGAAGCATTTCTACGGGCGGAAGTTCCATATCAAGGGCTATCTCGCAAGAGCTTAATTTAGAGGCAAAGCAAGCTCAAGAGTATCTTAAAAGTTACGGTTTGGATGAATCCAAAATGGATGGCAAAATAAAAGCTTCCATAGAACCGGTGTTTAATGTTATTCTTAATGAGATACGAAAATCGGTCGCTTTTTATGAAACAAGAAAAAACCCAAGAAGGGTAAAGAGGGTGGTGTTGTGTGGTGGAACATCCACCGTGCCGGGAATTTTGGTACATACAGCGCAGTATCTAAATTTAGAGGTCCAAAAAGCTGACCCTTGGAAAAAGCTTGTGGTGGCCAGCAAGTTTAATGAAAAAGAATTGGACGATTTGGGTCCTATGTTTGCAACGGGGGTTGGTTTAGTTTTAAAGGATATATAATGCAAGACATAAATTTAATCCCAGAGGAATTAAAAAGACAGAAAAGAAGGGAGATTCAGATAAAGGGTTTGTTTAAGTGGTCTATTGTATTGTGCTCTTTGAGTATTATCGTGTCCGTTGGTTTATTAGCATATAAACTTGTTCTTAATAAAACCCTTAACGGTACAAATGAAGAGATTGTCGTTGAGGAGCAGAAAATTGTTTCTTTAAAAGATATGGAATCCAAAATGACGATTTTGGGAGAAAAACTTACTTTCATACAGAAAGTTTTAGATTCAAGGCTTTTATACTCAAAACTTCTTAAAGAGTTAGGGAAAATTTCGCCTTCGGGAGTTTATTTAACGGATATAGCCGTTTCCGGACCTGATAAAGCGACTATTGGGGGCGTAACGGCTTCTTACGCTATGCTCTCGGAATTAGTAAAAAACATCGCGGATAACAGTTTATTAGGGGAATCCATTTTTGATTATTCCGAAGTTACTTCTGTTAATTTAAGGGAAGAGACTGCCAGAATTGAGTTTTCTATGAATATTTATTTGAAGAAAGGGGTATTGGCGGATGGAGTTGATAACTAATTTAACTTCAAGCATTGTTAAATATAAGGGAATACTATTTCCCGCTCTTTTGTTGTTGGTTGCCGGCGCTATTTTGTTTTTTGTTGGTTTCAAATCATTTAACAGTTTATCCGATATTAAAGAAAACATCCTTTTATCTCAAGACCGTTTATCCGCGCTATCAGAAAAGCGTAAAAATCTAGAAATTGTGTCGGGAATGGCTGGTGTTCTTGACGATAACCTTTTTTTGGCGTTAGACGCTCTTCCGGAAAAAGATGAAATTTCGGCTCTTTTGTCTCAAATTCAGCAAATTTCTGGAGAAGCGGGAGTTTATTTAAATTCTTTGCAATATACTGGCGCTTCCAAAGCAACTAGCGCAAATGCGGGGGAAGCAAAAAATTTAGGGGCTGAAAACGGACTGTTTGCGCAGACAATGGTAACAGGTTCTTATTCGCAATTAATTAAATTTTTGGAACTTTTAGAAAACGCGAGAAGAATAGTTAGTTTTGAATCTTTGCGATTAGGCGCTATCTCTAAAGAGGATTTAACAAAACTAAATGTTTCTTTGAGCATAACTGGTTATTATTTAGGGCAGGAGATATTAACACCGTCCCTTGCCAGCGGTACGCCCGTAAAGGCGGATTTTAGAAGCGGGAATTTAAACAAAGTTCTTGAAAAATTGAGAGGTTACAAGAAGTATGAGAATATAAATATAGCTCCTGTTCCGGTTGAGGAACAAATTACAGAGCCTATTGACGAACAACCCTTGGAATTAAACGACTAACTATTTTCTTTTGTTTTTCTCTCACTCTCGCTTTTTCGCCAGAGTTCAATTTCTTTATGGTTTCCGGATAATAGGACTTTGGGTACTTTTAGTCCTTCGTAAATTTCAGGACGGGTATATTGAGGATACTCCACAACATCTTTTTCTTGAAAAGATTCTGTTTTTAAAGACTCCTCGTTTTCTAAAACCTCTGGCAATAGCCTTGATACTGTGTCTAACAGAACTAGAGCGGGGTATTCTCCTCCGGACAAAACATAATTTCCTATAGATATTTCTCGCGTTGCTAGATATTCGGCAACTCTCTCGTCCACACCTTCGTAATGCCCTGCCATTAGGATAAGGTCTTTTTTGTTGGCAAGTTCTTTTGCCATTTCCTGATTAAATAATTTTCCTCCCGCGGAAAGGAGAATGATTTCAGAGGATTTTTTTGCAAGGCGGTATGTATTTAATACATGTTTCACTGCCAAGAAAAGCGGTTCGGGTTTTAGCACCATGCCCGCTCCCCCGCCGTAGGGAGGCATGTCGGTAGTTTTGTGTTTGTCTTGCGCAAAGTCTCGGATGTTTATAGGGATTACTTCTATTAATTTTTTGTCTTTGGCGCGTTTTAAAATAGAAAAATCAACTGCGTTTTCAATTATATGAGGAAATAAAGTGAGGATAAAAAATCTCATTTTTCTAAAACTTGTATTTCAAAATATTTATTCTGCTTTAGCGCTTTAACTTTTACCAATTCCCGGATTGCTTTAATTACTCTGCCCTGTTTTCCAATAATAGTACCCATATCCTCTTTGTTGGCGGTAACTTTTAATTTTGCCAAATCGTTAATATCCTCTTGTTCTACGGTTATATCTTTAGGGTTTTTTACAACACTTTTTATAATGTTTTCAAGAATTGTTTTCATTTTCTTTTGGTTTCTCTACAATTTCTTTTTTCGGCTCGTATTTTTTGAAAATGTATTTGCCTTTTATCATGTCCACAACAGCTTTTGTAGGTTTAGCTCCTTTTTTTATCCATGCGATGTATTTTTCTTTATCGTAGGAAAATTTTTTGGGGTTTGGGGCTGTGGGATTATAAAATCCCAATTTATCAAGATTCTTCCCGTCTCTTTTAGAGCGGGCTTCAGAAACAACAATTCTATAGGTGGGGGCGTTTTTCGCGCCGAATTTTGATAACCTAATTTTTAACATTATGTGAATTTTAACATTAAAACGGTTTTTTTACAAGGGGGTGGTCCATTTTTCTAACGCGTTTTGAGCGGCGGTTTCTTCGGCGCGTTGTTTGCTGTTTCCTTCTCCTGCGCCTTCAATGGAATCGCCAACGAAGACTGCGACTTTAAACTTTTTGTCGTGGTCGGGTCCCCACTCTTTAATAACTTTGTACAGTGGCGTAATCCCTTTCTTTTCTTGCGCTAATTCTTGAAAAGAACTTTTGCTGTCTTTATACCGTTTGGTTTGAACAACCTCTGCAATTTTTTGGAAAATAGTTTTTTCCAGGAACTTGCGACTTATATCTAACCCTCTATCTAGATACATTGCCCCCAAGAGCGCCTCAAAGGTGTTTGCGAGAATGTATGGTCTTTCTCTGCCCCCTGTGGCTTCTTCGCCTTTGGATAAGAGGAGAAAATCGCCAATTCCTAGTTTTGTAGACTCATCCGCCAGCGATTCTGTTCTAACTACGGCGGATCGGTAGCTTGTTAATAGACCTTCTTGAGCGCTGTAATTGTTATAAAGATATTCGGAGGTTAAAAACTGCAAGATGGAGTCGCCCAAAAACTCAAGCCGTTCGTTTGATTCCTCCAAATCTTTGTGTTCATTTAAGTAAGATCGGTGAGTTAGGGCTTTGATAAGCAGATTTTTGTTGACAAAGGAGACATTTAATTTCTTCTCCAATTTTTCTGTACTTGTTTTCATAAAGTATCTTCCACAAAATGCAATAAATCCTGCGCAGTTTTAATTTTTTCTATATCTTCAGGAGTAATCTCTATATTAAATTCCTCTTCTATAGCAACCATAAGATTGGCAAATTCAAAGGCGTCTATGTTTAGGTCCTCTTCAAAATGGGAGTTTAAAGCCACTTCTTCTGGGCTAACGCCGGTTTCTCTAGAAATTAAGATTTTTAAATCCTTTAATAATTGTTTTGTTTCTTTCATAGCTTATTTGTTAGGGTTTTCTGCCAGTAATGTTCCCAAAACCCCGTTAATAAATTTACTGGAATTATCTCCTCCGAATTCTTTGGATAATTCAACCGCTTCGTCAATGACCACCTTTGCTGGAATGTTTTTAATGTATTTAAGTTCGCAAATTGCTATTCTTAAACACGCTAAATCAATTTTGGCTATTTTATCCAAAGGCCACTCTGGGGCGGCTTTTATAAGTTCGGCGTCTATTTCCTGAATATTATCCATCACGCTTTGGCGCGTTTTATTGTAAAGATCCTGGTCAAATTCTTTAATATCTAAAAGTTCAAGGCTCAACTCTTTATCTAATTGCGTTTCTTTGGACAAGAACGCCCAAGCAAACACCACGGACATAGCTAGTTTTCTTGCCTCATGCCTTAAATCCATAATGTGAAAATGAAGAAAAACCTTTCCTTAACACCCGCATTCTTTGCAGATTATATGCGGAAGTTTGTCTGCTTTGCATTTCTGGCACTGAACCACACTTTTTACAGAAAGTTTAATGTTTTTTCTTCTTCTATTTTTTCTTGATATGCTCGTTTTCTTTTTTGGTACTGGCATAGTTTAAAATGTCAAAGCTCAAAACTCAAATGTCAAATCTTAAGTTCTTATGATTTGAGTTTTTAGATTTGGCTTTGACTTTTGACATTTGACCTTTGACATTGTAGTAAACTAACCTTCGTTTTTCCGTAGACCCTTTGATCAATTGCGCAAAAACCTCTCAACCTCGCTTCCGTGTCTTTATGGTGCAGATATACTATCACACCTTCCTTGCTTATACAATTTAGAAGTTTTTCTGCAATATTGTCAATAGTTAGTTTATAGGGCGGGTCCAAAAATATAATGTTGTATTTTGCGGGCAGGGAAAAAGATAAAAAATTTTCCACATTGTTTTCTACTATTGTAACTTCATTTTCAAAGGACAGCTTTTTTGAATTTTGTTTTATGCAAGCTATGGAGGCGGGGGTATCGTCCACAAAAACGCATTTTCCAGCGCCTAAACTTAAAGCCGTAAAGCCTAGATTTCCACTTCCTGCAAACAGGTCAAGACAGTTGGCATCTTTTACTATTTCTCCGAGCATAGAAAAAACAGCAAGTTTTACAACATTTTTTACAGGTTCAATATCTTTAGGGACAAGCAATTCACTGCCTTTTTTTTCTCCCTGCGTTATTCTTAAAACGGCCACAACCGTAATTTTAAACGATTTGGATCTAGAATGATAGTATTATCTAAGGAGAGACCTTTTTTAAGGAGACTCCTTAAAAAAGGTCTCTCCTTGTACTATGGGGGCTAATTTGGAGAAACGGGGATTTGTGTGGTTTGTAACAGTTTGTTTTTTAGTTTGGGGTATTTTTCCAGTTTTTTGTAATATTCATCAGCGCTTTCTTTGGCTTGGGACAAAAGTTTTGTATCAAATATGTTAGCCACTTTTAATTTTAGTATCCCATGTTGATTTGTTCCAAAAGCGTCGCCTGGTCCCCTGAATTTTAGGTCTATCTCGGCTAATTTTATTCCGCTATGTATTTTTTCCATATGTTTTAACCTGTTTTTGATGGCGAAAAAGCTATCGCTAAAAAGAAGACAATACGATTTTATATGACTTCTTCCCACTCGGCCTCTTAACTGATGTAAAGAGGCAAGTCCAAATCGTTCCGCAGTTTCAATTATAATTATGCTAGCGTTTGGTATATCTATACCAACTTCAACTACTGGTGTTGCCACTAATATACTATATTTTTTATCCCTAAAATCATTTAGTATTTTGTCCTTTTCTTTAGGTTTTATTTTCCCGTGCACTAAACCTATGGAAAAATTTGGAAATATCTTTTGCAATTTTTCGTGTTCCTCTTTTGCGGATTTTACATTTTTCATTGAATCTACCTCGGATTCTTCTATTAAAGGGCAAACAACAAAAACTTGAGCGTTTTCTTTTAGAATTTTTTCTTTAATCCATCCATAAGCCCCATTTCTTTTTTTTGCAGGCACAACCCAGGTGGTTACTTTTTGTCTTTCTTTGGGAAGTTCGTCTATAATGCTTAAATCTAGGTCTCCATACATTGTTAAAGCAAGCGACCTTGGAATTGGTGTTGCCGTCATAGTAAGAAGGTGCGGCGTTTTATTAGTGTCTAAAGTCTGTAAAAACTTGGACCTCTGCTCCACCCCAAACCGATGTTGCTCGTCAATAATTACTAAAGCCAAGTCGTCTATTTTTATTTTTGAATAAAGTAGGGCGTGCGTGCCTACAATTATTTGGCACGAAACACCCACTTCCTTTTTTGAACCAGTAAACAAACCGACTTTTATGTTGAAGTTCTCAAACATTTTGGACAATGTCGTATAATGTTGAGTTGCCAAAAGTTCAGTTGGCACCGCCATTATAGTCTTTTTTCCATTTATAGCAGTAAGTAATACTGCTATTGCGGAAACAACAGTTTTTCCGCTACCCACATCTCCTTCTAATAGCCGATTCATTGGTGTATCCTTTACGATGTCGTTTATTATTTCTCTTGTCACTTTGGTTTGCGCGTTGGTAAGTTTAAAAGGAAGATTTAGGATAAAATTAGTAAGAATCTTTTTGTTATTTTCAGTGAGAGCTATTTTTTTTGCCAGTTCCCTACTCTGCCATACACTTTTTCTTTGCTTGGATTTTAGATTAAGCAGAAAAAGTTCTTCAAAACCGAATCTTTTTAAACTGATATTCACATCTTCCTGATTATCTGGAAAATGTATTTTTTTTAGAGAAGTGTTTAAGTTTGAAAAGTTATGTTCCTGCAAAATTTCTTGTGGCAAAAATTCAATTTCTGCCTCTTTGTATATATCAAGCAGAATATCCATTTTATTTCTTAACCACTTAGAGGTTACCCCTCTTGTTTCCGGGTAAACCGGAACTAATCTTCCGGTATGGATTGCGGTATGTTTGTCCCCCTTAATTTCGTATTCCGGGCTTATAAAAGCGGGTTTTCCGTCCATAATGCCAACCATTCCCGAAACGCCAATACGAGTGTTTACTTTTACATTCTTGACTAAAAAAAATTGGTTAAACCAAATAATATCCACTTTTCCCGTTTCGTCCGCCAATACAGCTTTTGTTATCCTTTTGCGGTTTTTGGTGACTATGTTTTTTATGTTTTCAATATTGCCATAAACAGTTGCCGGGGTATTAACGATAAGCCCGGATATTTTTTGGATATGGGAAAAATCTTCGTACCTAAAGGGAAAATGGTATAAAAGGTCTTCTACGGTTTTGATATTAAGCTTAAATAAGAGCTTTTGATATTTTTCGCCAATTAAAGGAACGGCGGTTGCGGGATCCGTTAGTTTCATTTTACCTAAAAAACAGTGGTATCAGCCCGGTTAATAATAGGGACAAGGAAGCAATCAATGTTATTATTGTCCAAACTCTTTTGTGTTTTCTAAAAAAGTACATATCTGTAAAAGAATTGTTATATGGCTATATTGTTTTATTGTTAAATACTAGATACTAAATACTAAATACTAAAACTCACCTTGTAATACTATAATTCCTCACTTCATTATACAACCCTTTTGCTTTTTTGTCCTTTTCAAAATATTCTCTAACTGGTTTTATTAATATCTCAAGACTGTTTGACACGCCAAGTTTTAAATCGTTTGGATGCAAATCGCCTTTTTCGTAGGCGGTTTTTAAATCGTCTACTTCGTTGAATTCTATGTAACCTCCGTGTTCTTTGGCGCGGGTTATTTTTAAATTCCCAAGCGAGGGGAATATTATGTACTTTGCGTAGTCAAAAACGGGATTACCTTGCGTTTGGTTTGGCGGGCAAAACGCTGTTTTTATCTTATGTTCTATTTCTTCTTTGGTATCGTGGACATATATGCTTGAAGTTGGGTCGGATTTGGACATTTTTGAAGCTATTAATGTTTGTTCGGCGGATTCCATTTGTTTTATACCTTTAAGTCCTAAAAGCATATGATGGTGTACCGCAATTGGTTTTTTCCAATTAAGTTTATCGGAAATTTCGCGGGCAAGCATATTAGCTCTTCTCTGGTCCATACCAAGCTGGCAAATATCCACATCCAGCTCAAAAATATCGGCAACTTGCATCGCTGGGTAAAATAACTGCGCGGTGGATAGATTGTCTTTTTGGCTTCTCCCCGCTATGGTTAGAGATTTAAATGTTCGGTTTAATGTTAGGTGTCTAGCCACAGTAAGGACCCTATCCCAATACTCTAGCGAATTCATAAGGTCGCTTGCCCAGATAATTTCTATTTTGCGGATGTCTACCCCACTAGCTTTCCAAACCTCAACAAAATAGTCCCCCACTTTTTGGATTTTTTCCATATCAGCGCCTACTTTATTATTTATGTACGCAAAATAATCGGCAAGAAAAAGTTTTAAGTAGATGCCGGTTTCTAAAAGTTTTTTTACATTTATTGCGCGCAAAAGTCCAAAATGGATTGGAGCTATACCGGAAGGTTCAAACCCATCGTAGGCGGTAGGATGAGCTTTTTCTTCAAACAGTTTTAGCAGTTCCGGTTCGGATACTATTTCCTGCGCGAAACTTTTTATAATATCTACCTTTTCTTTAGGAGTCATATTTATATTTTACCAAATTGCTGGCAATTTGAAAGGAGTTTAGAATTATGCTAGTTTCGTCATTGTGGGGACTGTGAGGGCAAAGTCCGAAGCAGGATTAAGTAGTTGCGGGATCCTATCTCGCCAATTAATTGGCGCCATTGGATGGCGCAATTACGGTAAATATTGCACACCGGGTGTGGGTATGAGTCTCAATTTGGGACAATATCGTTTACCTCGTAAATAGTTGGTGGGCAAGCCATACTAAAATTTTGACCGACAACTTTTCCATAAACAACAACATAGGTACTATGTTTAAATCGTGTAATTAGCCTATTTGGTATTTTTAGCGCTAAAACACCGTGGTATTCTTCTGTTTGTGTAGTTCTATTTTCTTCAAATTCAAGTGTCCAGCACCCACCTTCAATCGAGTGGTAGATAAGTTTTCCAGCTACCCAAGAAAAATTTTCGCTATGCCCATATTTGGGAAAAACATCACTTGTTGTTTGCATAATATGGGTTTGAGGGTGGGATTGATAATAGATTGTTTTTTTGAAAAGAAAACAGATAGCAGTAAAAATAAAAATAATAACCAATGTAAAAAAAATCGTTTTGTTGTATATTCTCATCTCTATTTATTATATCAAACATTCTCTCTAACAAAAGCAGATCAGTGCAATTCTAGTATTTGCTAGTTACCCCGCTGTTACGGTAAATATTGCACACCGGGTGTGGGTATGGGCTTGTTGCTTATTTTGTTCAAAAAAGATAGGTTTCTTTTACCTAAATAATCTACTAAAGAACTCCATTCATAATGTTCAAGGTCTTTTTCTGTTTTAACAATCCCCGATTTTATAGGGTTTGAATGGATATATTGAATCACATGTCCTAGATTTTCTTCGTCTAATATCCTTTCCACTCTGAACATACTCTGAAATAAAGCTCCTGCTCTTTCATATTTGATATTAAAATATTTGGCGTAGCTGTTTTGAAATTTTCTCATAAAAGTGGCTATCCCATTTTCCCTGATTTCTTTAAAAGCGAAATGTATATGGTTTGGCATAAAGCAAAAAGCTAATGTATCCACTTGTCTCCCACTATTTTGTTTTAGACTCTCTAGAAATTTTATTTTTTCTGGCAAGGTTAACTTGTTAAAGTAGGAGAACCGTTGTGGGGTTTTTGCAAAGCTATAAAAATTTAGTGTTTCAAGCGCTCTTTGGTAATCTCTATAACAAGTAAAAATGGATTGTCTGCCTATGCTTCTATTAAAGATATGATAAAAATTTCCCACATCTGGGGGGAATTTTCTATATGGCATAAACATATACTAAACCAATTCTTTGGTTGCTGCAATAACAAAAATTGCACACCGGGTGTGGGTATGAGGGGGGGGAGAAGGGATTACCCCCCAGGCAGTTTTTGTCCAGGGGGCTGGATTCGAACCAGCGAAATGGCAGTTTTACAGACTGCTGCCTTAAACCGCTTGGCTACCCCTGGTTTCTTCTATTTTACAACACTACCCCTAATTGTGTAAAATAAGAATAATGAAGCTTAAATTCCCGTATAAAAAACCTAAACCCCTTTCCTCAAGAAGGAAAACCAAAAAAGGACTTATTATCTCGGTATCTCTCGCTTCTCTCGGCTTATTTTTTATAACCGCGGGAGCGCTATTCTCCTTGATTCTATTTGGTGTTTATTCCGTCACTCTCCCCTCCCCTTCTAAGCTCACAACAAGAAATATTGAACAGTCCACCAAAATCTTTGACAGAAATGGAAAGCTTTTATACGAAGTTTTTGCGGATAAAAATAGGACTTTGGTGCAACTTTCCGATGTTTCTCCCTTTTTAATTCATGCAACTTTGTCCGCAGAAGATTCCGACTTTTATAAACATCGCGGGTTTGACCTAATCGGTATCGCCAGAGCTGGGTTTAATATGTTAAGAGGAAAAGGTTTGCAAAGCGGGTCTACGCTTACCCAGCAACTTGTTAAAAACGCTTTGCTTACCAACGAACGAACTATCAATAGAAAAATTAAAGAAATTTTATTGTCTCTGCAGATAGAACGAAAATACTCTAAAGACGATATTATTAAAATGTATCTTAACGAAGCTCCTTATGGAGGTACCGCTTATGGCGTTGAGGCGGCAAGTCGATACTATTTTGGCAAATCGTCCAAAGATTTAACTTTAGCGGAAAGCGCTTTAATAGCAGGCCTTCCTCAATCCCCATCGTATTATTCTCCATTTGGTTCAAATCCCGAAAACGCCACTGCCCGCCAGCATTATGTCCTATGGCTTATGAAAACGCGAGGATGGGTGGAGAAAGATGGAACCCACCATTTTATTAGCGATGAAGAATATAATATGGCTAAAGAAGATGTTTTGAAATACGCAAGTATAAATCACGGTATCAAGGCCCCGCATTTTGTTATGTATATTAAAAATCTGCTTAGCCAAAGGTATGGCGATAGTGTTGTGGAAAACGCAGGTTTGAATGTAACTACATCCTTGGATTTGGATTTGCAAGAACAGGCGGAACAAATTGTTAAAGAAGAGGTTGAAAAGGTTAGCTATTTAAATGTGGGTAATGCCGCCTTAATGGCGATTGACCCTAAAACAGGTCAAATACTTGCTATGGTAGGTTCCAAAGATTATTTTGATATTGAAAATGATGGGAATGTAAATGTAACTTTGTCTCTAAGACAACCCGGGTCGGCTATTAAACCTTTAATGTATGTAACCGCATTTGAACACGGGTTTACACCTTCTACCGTACTTTTTGATGTTCCCACCGCATTTTCAGGCGGGGCGGGGCAGGCGCCTTATAAACCTGTTAATTATAATGGAAATTATATAGGACCTGTCCAAGTACGTTACGCTTTAGCTAACTCTATTAATGTTGCCGCAGTTAAAATGCTAAAACTTGTTGGAGTTGAAAATGTTATTGAAACCGCCAAGAAATTTGGAATAACCACTTTTACAGACCCCGCAAGGTACGGACTTTCTTTAACACTGGGGGGCGGAGAAGTTAGGCTTTTAGAGTTAACCAACGCTTTTGGGGTTTTTGCAAACGCAGGTGTTTACCACACGCCTGTTAGCATTCTTAAAGTTACCGATGCCAAAGGAGATGTTTTGGATGAAGTAAAACCAAATAAAGGCGAAAAAGTAATAGATAACGCTTATACCTACTTAATTTCTGATATCTTGTCTGACAATTACGCCAGAGCGGCGGTTTTTGGGTTGGGCAGTAATTTGGTAATTCCGGGGCATACCGTTGCCGTTAAAACAGGTACTACCAATGATATTAGAGATAACTGGACCATTGGATATACTCCGTCTATTGTAATTGGTGTTTGGGCGGGCAATAACGACAATTCTCCTATGGCTAAAGGATTGGCTTCGGGTATTACGGGAGCTTCTCCTATATGGCAAAAGGTTATGATAGCTTATCTTAAGGACACAAAGGATGAAAAATTTGAAAAACCTGAAAATATTGTAGATGTTGAAGTTGGAAAAGTGTCGGGTATGCGGGTTTATGATGGAGCGGAGGATGGACGATGGGAAAAGTTTGTTAAAGGAACCGAACCTACTTCCGTTTCCGATTGGTTTGTGCCTATGGAAGTTTGCAAAAAGGATAATGGCGATTACAAGAAAAAAGAGGATTGCGATGAGGATGACGATTCGTTAAAGGAGAGGATTTTTATTAAGATGAAGGCGGAACTTCCCGAATGGCAAGATGAAGTGGACGCTTGGGTTGAAGAAAATATTGACGATAAAGATTATTTTCCGCCGGATTAACTATTTCCTTACCTTTAATTCCTCCCCCTTTTCTAGAAGCCTTATAATTTGTTCTCTTATTGGAGCTATTTCATAATCGGAGAGAGATTTGTTTATATCTTGATACACTATTTTTAATGTTATGGATTTGTCGCCTTCATCCTTATAAGTGTCCTCAAGTTCCACTGTAGTTATTAAACTGCTCGCCGCTTTTATTTTTTTAATTATGTTCCCTACCCTGTTTTTCTTTTTAACATAAAAAGAAATGTTTTCTATTACCGGTGGATATTTAGAAATATCTTTTATTTCCTTTCCGCGCGCAAGGCAATTTCTATGCAATTCTTCCAGATTAATTTTATACATTACTAGATTCGGTTTGATGACCGCGGGTTCTAAAGTTATATCCTCATCGGAAAAATTTGCGATAAATGTTTCAATGTCCCCTTTGGCCTTTCTATACAAGGTTTCTAAATCCGTTTGGTTTTTATCATAATACGCAACACATAAAGTGTAAATTTCTTGAGGCAAATCGTTTTTAGTTTCTGGTTTGTGTATTTCTTTTCCAATTTCAAACAACTTGAAGTTATCAAAACTGTTTTTATTGAGTTCCACCTTCTCATACATACTGGGCAGTAAATTGTCCCTTATGAACATAAGTTGAGGAGAAATAGGGTTTAATATCTCAAGCATATTTTTTGCGCTTAAACCCACATTTTTGTAAATATCCTCTCCAACAAAAGAATAGCTGTAAATTTCGGAATACCCTAAAACTTTAAGTAACTCCTTTACTTGCCGGATAAAGTCCAAGTTAGGTTCAAGCATTGTAGGCCCCATACTTTTTGAGGGTAGTTTTGGGGTTATGTTTTCATAACCGTAGATTCGGGCAATTTCTTCTACCAAATCTTCTTTAATAGAAACATCTCTTCTAAATGTTGGAATTGTGATTTTTAAAGTGTCCCCCTCTGTTGACGCTTTGAAAGTTAACGAGGAAAGAATATCCAAAACCTCCTCTTTTTTAAGAACAATGCCTAGGTTTTTATTGAAGAAGTCTAAAGTTGTTTCAATGACGGTTGCCGTTTGTTTTTCGGGGTAAAAGTTGTTAAAGCCTTCTACTTTTCCAGTATTATATTTATTGATAAGGAAAATAAATTTGCCAATCCCTCGTTTGGTTAAATTAGAATCTAGATTTTTCTCAAAGCGGAGTGATGCTTCTGTTCTTAAGCCCAATTTTCTGGAACTTTTTCTGGTAACAAAGTTGTTAAAATTTGCCGCTTCCAGTATTATTTCAGTAGTATTTTCGTCCATTTCGGTATCTTTGCCTCCCATGATTCCCGCCAGCGCAATTGGTTTATCATCGTTTGTTATAATAAGGCTGTGTTTAGAAAGGTTTCTTGTAACATCATCCAGAGTTTCAACATTTTCCCCTTCTCTTGCTCTTCTAACGCCTAGGTTATACCCACCTTCTTTATTTAATTTTTTGGCGTCAAACGCATGCAGGGGCTGGCCGGTTTCAAGCATGGCGTAGTTTGTAAAATCCACGATATTGTTTATTGGTCGTATGCCGCAGTTAATTAGGCGGGTTTGGATTTCTTGTGGAGAAGGACAAAGTTTAATGTTCGTAATTTTTACAGCGGTATATCTTGGGCAGTCTTTTATACTCTCCACATTTATATTAATGGCGGGATTGCGGTTGCTCACTTTTGTTAAATCATAGTTTGGAATATTAAAAGAACATTTTGTTATGGCGGAAATTTCTCTCGCTATTCCTTCTATGCTGAAACAGTCTCCCCTATGTGTTAGCGCCTTGTTTTCTATTTCAATAACCACATCATTTGACTTCGTTGTTTCAAAATTTTCAACTTCCGAGAGTTTCAAAGAGAGCAGTTCGCAAAGTTTTTGCGGTTCAATATTTATTTCTGTAAAATCTTTAACCCAGTCCAATGATATTTTCATAGTTTAAAACTGCTGTAAAAAACGCAAATCCCCTTTATGAAAGTCTCTAATATCCGAGATGCCGTATTTTAACATTACAAGTCTGTCTAGCCCGATTGCCCAGGCAAAGCCTTTGTAAATGTTTGGGTCTACCCCGGCCATCTTAAAAACATTGGGATGAATCATTCCAGCGGGAATAAGTTCTAACCATTTTTTTTGCCCGTTTTTTAATTTATGCTCTACCAACATTTCTAACCCCGGTTCAACAAAAGGAAAATATGTAGGCTGGATTTTGTAGGGTATTTTGTAACCATAATAGGTGTACACAAAACTTTCAAGCACTCCAATAAGCTCCGCAAGCGATGCGGTTTTGCTTACATACATTCCTTCTATTTGATAAAATGTGTGTTCGTGAACGGTGTCCGTAGCTTCGTGTCTAAAGCACTTGCCGGGAATAATGGCTCTAAATGGCGGTTTGCGTGTTTTTAAGAGTCTGTGTTGCATAGTTGATGTATGGGCAATAGGCAAAAGGTATTCCTTAGTCCAAAAAGTGTCCCACATATCTCTTGCGGGATGCCCCTTTGGAAAGTTTAAAGTCTCAAAATGATTGAAATCGTTGTCTACTTCAACGGAGTCCACAACTTCAAAACCCATGGTTAAAAAGATATCTTCGGCGTATTTTTTCATTTGAGTTATTGGATGGGTATGTCCAATTTGAGGTTTTATTCCGGGAAGAGTTAAATCTCCTATTTCTATATTTTCGGTAGTTAGCAGTAGCTTTTTATTTTCTATGAGGCGCTGAATACCTTTCTTGAGATTGTTAATTTCCGTCCCCGCCACTTTTTTATCGCCTGATGGCAAAGTTGCTAATTTAGCGAGGAGTTTATTCACTATACCCCTTTTCCCCAAATACTTTAGATAAATATCGTCCACTTCTCTTTCGGTTTTAATTTCTTTGATATTCGTTTCAAATTCTTTTTTTAATGTTTCAAGCTCTTTCATTGGATAAGTAAAAATCTAAGTAAAACATAAGAAAGCGTTACGACTAGGATTATTGAGAGAGTGTTAAAGGAAACTAAAGAAGCGAGGGTTTTTAAAATATCGTTATATTTTTGATACTGCAAAATCCCAAGTATCAGTAACAATATGCTTGATAAAACCAATACTTCTGTCAATATCATTTTTTAATTTGTTCAACAAGTTTTGTAAAAGCTTTTTTATCTTGAGCCAATGTCGCCAAACTTTTTCTATCCAATGCGATGTTATTTTTCTTTAGTTTATTTATGAAATCGTTATATTTCATATCATTTTCTTTTAACGCCGCGTTTATTCGTATTATCCAAAGTTTTCTAAAATTCCTTTTGTTTTTCTTTCTCCCCGCAAAAGCGTATTCCCCCGCTTTTAAAAGTGTTTCTTTGGCTCTTCTGAAAATACTGTTTCTTGCGCCATAAAAGCCCTTAGCTTGTTTTAATAATTTTTTGTGTTTTCGTACTCTTTTGTACCCTGTTTTAACTCTGGTCATAATTTAAATTACTTTCTTAATTTTTCTAAGCAAACCTTTTGGAATTTCGCTCAATTTTTGTTTTCTAAATCTTGAGTTGGCGGTTTCTTTTCTGTTTAAATGAGAAGTGCATGCCCTTTTCTTTAAAAGTTTACCGGAACTTGTAATTTTAAACCTTTTTACAATTGTTTTGCTAGTTTTCTGTTTTGGCATTTTCATTTTGGCGCCACAAGGGCGCTCATAACCCCACCTTTGTATTCTACATCGTTTTCTATTTTAATTAAATCCCCTAAATGGGCAATGAATTTTTTAATTTTTTCTTCCCCTATTTCCGGGTGGGCTTTCTCACGCCCCTTAAAAACCACCGATAACCGTACCTTATTTTTGTCTTTGATAAATTCTCTTGCTCTTTCCGCTTTGTTTAATAAATCGTTGCTACCTATGTAAGGACCAAATCTAAATTCTTTGGTACCGGTTTTATGTATTTTTTTGTTGGATTCTCTTTCTTTAACTTTTTCCTGATACTGGAACTTGTTAAAATCCAAAACCTTACATATTGGAGGTTTAGCCCCCGGCGATATTTCCACTAAATCCAAGCTTGCGTCCAAAGCCTTTTTAAGAGCTTCGTGGGATTTCATTATGCCCAAATTTTTCCCTGTTTCGGATATCAGGCGCACTTCCTGCGCTTTTATTTGGTGATTTATCAAGTATCTTTTCAAAGTTTTTTATTCTAATAAAGCTTTATTTTAGCAAGTAATGCTTATTATAGCAATCCCAAGCTTTTGTCTTCAATTATTTTTGTTATATCTGTTATAAAGTTTTTAAGATTTATGTTATTAATATTTTTGCCATTTCTTAAACGGACAGAAATATTTTCTTGGGCAAGTTCTTTATCTCCCACAATTATCATATAGGGGATTTTTTGCAGTTGCGCGTTGCGAATTTTTGATTGCATTGTCTCATTTTTTTCGTCCGCGCAAACTCTAATGTTGGCGGAAGAAAGCGCTTCTTTTATTTTTTGGGCGTATTTAAGATGGTTTTCGGATATAGGTATTATTTGAACTTGGACAGGAGAAAGCCAAACCGGAAGCGCGCCTGCAAATTTTTCTAACAAAAAAGCCATAGTTCTTTCAAAAGCGCCGATAGAGGAGCGATGAATGACCACTAGCTCCTTTTCTTTGCCGTTTTTATCTATAAAAGTTAATTCAAATCGTTTTGGCATTACAAAATCGTACTGCACGGTAAATGCCGTTTCCTCTTTCCCGCCTATTTTTTTCATCTGGATATCTATTTTTGGACCGTAAAAAGCGGCTTCATTAGGCGCCTCGGAAAAGCTGTTTTTTGTTTCAGTTAGCACTTGTCTCAAAATGTTTTCCGCTGAATCCCAAGCTTTATCGTCTTTATAGTATTTTTGAGTATCCGTACGGTTTCCTAAAGACAATTGATATCTATAATCAATTCCTTTAACAAGTCCAAGTTTGCCGTTTACAAAATCAATTAAATTTAAAACATTTTTAATTTCATCCTTTGCTTGGTCTTGCGAAGCAAAAATATGAGCGTCTGCTAAACAAAACATTCTAACGCGCATTAGACCCGAAAGCTCCCCGCTTTTTTCGTATCTAAATTGCGAAGCTATCTCGGCATATCTAATAGGAAGTTCTTTGTAGCTATGCGGTTTAGATTTATAAAGCATAAAGTGATGAGGACAGGTCATTGGTCTTAATATTAACTCTTCCTCGTCCACTTTCATTTTTGGATACATAGAATCTTTATAATAAGGATAATGACCAGATTTTTTGTACAAATCGGTTTTGGCAAGAGGCGGAGTAATAACATGTTGGTAGTTCCATTTAGTTTCTTCGTCTATTACGAATCGTTCCAATTCGCGACGGATAATTGTCCCGTTGGGTGTTAATAAAGGAAGACCTTTTCCAATGAGGTCGGAGAACACAAAAAGGTCTAGATCTTTCCCTATGACTCTATGGTCGCGTGTTTTTGCTTTTTCAAGCACATTTAGATATTCGTCTAATTCTTTTTGTGTAGGGAAAGCGGTGCCGTAGATTCTAGTTAGCATTTTGTTTTTTTCGTCTCCATGCCAATACGCGCCCGCCACACTTAAAAGTTTAAACGCCTTTATTTCGCCGGTGGATTTTAGATGTGGACCCTTGCACAGATCCACAAATTTGTCTCCCGTCCAATACACATTGGGAATTTCTTTTTTGGATTCTATTTCGTCTAGCCATTCTTGTTTATAGGGATTGTATTCAAAGAGTTTTTTTGCAGCGTCAATTTTAATTTCTTTATGTGTAATGGGCAAATCCTCTTTTATAATTTTTTGCATTTCCTTTTCTATTTTAGGAAAATCCGTTTTGGATATTTTTTCGTCTAATTCAAAATCAAAATAAAAACCATCCTCTGTTGCGGGACCCATTGCTTTTATAATTTTTGGATAAAGATTTTCCATCGCTTGCATTAGAATATGTTCGGTGGAATGTCTTAACGAGAGTAAGTATTCTTGCGAGTTGTTTTTTTCCATAATTAAAGTATATCACGCTATTTTCTAACTGCAAATTTTTATATATTATATAAGGGTCGGGTCCGCCTAGAGCGGGTCAGACCCCTATTCTGATGATTATTGCAATAAATAAGCCAAAAGGAATAACAAGCCACGATGTTGTGGATGTTGTCCGTAAGAAATATAACATAACGAAAGTGGGGCATGCGGGGACATTGGACCCTCTTGCTGAAGGCATTTTAATAGTCTTAACAGAAAACGATACTAAAAGACAAAGCGAATTTATGGGTTTGGAAAAAGAATATATCGCAAAAATTGCTTTTGGAATTAGAACAGATACTTATGATATAGAGGGAACTGTCCTTGAGAAGGATAAATTAAGATTAGCGGGTAAGGTGTTGGAAAGGGACAAAATAGAAAAAGTGTTAAATCAATTCGTTGGGAATATTATACAAGAGGTACCCGCTTTCTCCGCTGTTAAAATCAGAGGTAAACCCCTTTATAAATATGCTAGAGAAGGAAAAATGGGAGGTATAAAACTTCCAAAGAGGAAAGTATTTATAAAAGAATTAGAGCTTTTAGAGACTGGAGTCACTTTTGTATCATTGTCTAGACAACGATACAATTCCCCCGCCAAAAAATATCCTTACATAAAAATTAGAGTGGTGTGTTCAAAAGGAACTTATGTTCGCAGTTTGGCAAATGATATAGGCAATAAACTCGGAGGTGGCGGTACTTTAATATCCTTGGTACGGACAAGAGTTGGGAATTATACATTGGCAAATTCTCTTAGTTTGGAGAGATTTCTTATGTAGTCAGATGATTTACGAGTTCTCTATACGCTTTTAGATTGTTTACGGCAAGCCAACATTCATTAGGTATCGCCACTGCGTATAACTTTTTTTCTTCCGCAAGAATTGGGAATAATATTTTCTCAAAATCGCTTTTTTTGTTTAGGTTAAATAACTTATCAAAATATTCAAAGCTTTCTGGCGAGAATATAGTTACTCCAATATGCGTTGGTATTGGAACCATAGGGTACATATCTATTTGAGATACTTGCCCATTACATATTTTCATCCCGGTAAAGGCATAAGGAGTTTCTTCCACAACAACCACAGTGGAGATATTTCCTCGCAAAGTTCCTTGAATATGCCCCGCAATTATATCTCCCGGAAAAGAACCTTTGTAATTTATTATTACATCGTCTGGGTTGTGGACAATTAGGTTTTTGTTGTTTGGGATTGAGCCATTAAGAATGGCATTTTTTACTGCCCCGCCTTTTCCAACAGGATGTCCCGGGTCATAGCTGTAAGAAATATTTATGCCAAGTTTGGAACCGTCCCCGAGCAAATCTTTTATTGTGTCCGCTTCATAATACACCAGTGCCACGAAGTTTTTGATGCCAGCGTCTTTATACATTTTTATAGCCATCTCCAGCATTGTATTGTTGTTGGGTAGTTTGAACGAGTTTTTATGTGTGTCGCTAGTGCCTTCCACTTCCTTAAAACGGGAGCTTTCTCCTCCTGTCATAAGCGCTACCACACAATTGTCCATAAAATTTTTGTATTGTTCGTTTTTCATAAACTATATCTTTCCACCTCCGCGGTGGATTTTATGAGTTTAATAAATTTTAACTTTTTTAGCAATACGAAATTTAAGGATATAAATGACACTATTAAAAATGGAAAGATTGAAAACACTGATTTTAAAATAAAGAATAACGAAAAAGCTAAAAGTATTGGAATATATTTTGTATAAGGTTCCAGAGCCTTGTTAACCTGTTTTAATAGAGTTGGTTTTAGGTTTTCCACTACAGGTTTTATGTCCACTTTCCCTTCCTGTGTAAGAGTTATATCTTTTGGATTTATCACATCTTGATTAAACCCTAATTGTTGACGAGTACTCCCTTCGCTAAAAGTTTCTTCCAACTCCGCGCGGATAAATTTTAGAGTCGCTTCCCTGTCCTGTGTGTTAATAACTTGCCCCAAACTATTTTGCAGTTGAGTATTTATCTGTGTTTCTAAATTATTTTCAATAATTTTAATAGCCGGTTCCATAGCTTTGTTTAAAAATCTTTCAGGGATTTTAAATGGCAATCCTTTTGTCGCGGCGCTAAAGAAAATATAAAAATTTATGGATAGAATTAGTCCCAATATTACCAAAAAGCTGTGAATGTTTTTGGGAATAATTATGGCTAGTTTTGGTTTTATGCAGTTTAGGTATTCTAAACGAATATATAAGACCATTTTAAAAAGTCCTAACGATATAAATAAAGCGGAAATAGACGACACCGCCACTTGGTTTGGCAAAGATTGTCCGAGGGCAAAACCTAAAATGTAGCCGGTAAAACTAACGATAAAAAAAGGAATTAGCCTAACTTTTGTGGTGGTTATAAAACTGACTAAAATGTAAAAAAAGGTGGTTATAAAAATGGCTATGAAAATTAAAAGTCCTGCTTTTATACCTTGATTTGTTTGAGATAATATGTCTGGAGAGATTACTGAAAAGGTTTTAAAGGCAAAGCCAAGGAATAAAAGAGAAATAAAACAGGCTAGTAATATAACAACAAATTTTAGGGCAATTTTAGTCTCCATTGTGGTCGGGACAGGGTTCGAACCTGTGACCTTTGCGATGTCGACGCAACGCTCTAATCAACTGAGCTACTCGACCAATTTTATCTAAAGCGAAGCGCTCTAACCCCGTCCAGAGGACGGTCAGCCTTTGGCTGAAACTGCCCGCCTCCGCTTCGCTACGGCTTCCAAATTTTTCGGCGGGCAATCTGTTATTGGAGCTTCAACTTCTGCTGTGGCTGTGGGCCGATAAAAACTTGCTGAAATTGCTTGCCCCACGACACGCCGTGTGCGCTCTCGTACAGCTTAACAAACGGGCTGACATTGAAAAAGCCGTTGAGCAAAATATACGCTTCCCATAGCAAATCTTGAAGTGTCTCGTCTGCAAGTTCTATTTTCAATCCAAACCTCGCAAGTTTTTCCATTGATAGCGGACGGGAGTGCAATAAATGCTTGTCGTAGTCTGAAAAGTAATTTACCGCTTTTCGGATTTTGCCAACGGCTTTTTTATCGCCCTTGAACATATATCGCTTGAGCCAAGTTGATACAAGTTCGCGTGATAGCTTTTCCGAATCTTCGCAAAGTTCCAAAAGATCAAGTGAGTACTTTTCGATGAGGGGGATATAAGCGGGAAGTGTTTCTGGACCTTCCTTTGCGATACGCTCTTTCACTTTTTCAAAACCGCGTTTAATCGAACGAGCTGGGATGCCGTTGATTTGAGGGTCAATCGGCCCAAGCGTTCCGCTTGGATGCAAAATAATGTTATTTCCTGAAAGCGCAAGCATTGTGGCTGCCGAATAAGCCGAGTGCGGAATAAGAAAATTTACCTCATCGAATTTTCCACGCAAAAGTCCAACGAGTCGTTCTGTCGCGTCTGGTCGTCCGCCAGGACTATGCAACAAAACATCAACAGAGCCGTTTCCTTTCACAGAGTTAATAAGGTCGGTAAATCCGTCCACATCGGACAAATCAATAAAATTCGGTGCGCCCTGTGGCACGCCATCCAAGAACTTTGTTGCGTAAACTAAAAGCGGGCGGCTACGATGCTTTTCAATCTCCTCATAGCAGGTTTTTCGGAGCGCAAATAAATCTTGTCCGGTTGTTCTTTGACCGGACTGTTGCGCTTGGCCGATAAAATCGTTCCAATCTTGCGCAGTCTTAAATTTTTTGCGCTGTGGTTGAGGCGATTCCATAATGGTTTATTTCAAAATTAAGCGTTGAACCAGTCGCCGTCTTGAAAGCCGGTTTTCTGCCCAGCGCAATATTCGCCCGATCAATGAGGTCAGTCGTTTCTTTGTAGCGGTCGTATGACTTTATGGCTTCTTCGTTCTGCTTCAGGACCTTTTTTGAAGCCACTTTAGTTATCAGTTTTTGAGGGGTTTTCTTAGTCATAGTGTTTATATAATATCAGATATAACGATGAATAACAACAAAGTTTTTAGAGTCCAAGTGCTTTTATTTTCTCATCAATTACTGCCGAGTCTTTTGATTCTCGCGGGAATGGGCCATCTGCATTGAAGAAAGAGATTTCTTTAGCCGGATGATTAGCTTTTCTTGGGAATAATGACGCAATTTTATTGATATTTGTGTATGGTTCTACTTCTATTTTTTTGCCTTCAATTTCGGGATTTTCTTTTATTAGCTCTTCAACAGCTTTGGCGGCTATTTGCCAATAAGTACAAATCGCAATCTCATGTTCAGCAACTGTTCCTTCGTGGTACTTCTCAAGATGTTCCAGTAATTCTCCAGTCGCATGCCAAAGAGAATCCCATTTCATTGATCCTTCGGAAAAATTTATTTTTGTTGATCCTCCCAACATTAGTAGAAATGCTATTTCCAAAAGAGGATCTCCCTTTTCATAATGATGAGCAAACACTTCAAGCCATTTGCCCTCAAGTTTTCCGTATAAATGCGGATAGTCTTTAAATTGTTCTTTCTTGTTTTTTTTCTGGCGGTAAATACGCCAAAGTATATACGCTATTATCGCAAGGAGAATATAAAGTAAAATTATAGTTTATTTAATGAAATAGTTGGCATTCTTTTTATAAAACATAGCAAACTTCCTTATTTCCACAATGTCCAATCTCGTTGGCAAAAAGTCGGAAAGTTTAATCTTGGTGGGCGGTATAGGACTTGAACCTATGACCTCTTCAATGTCACTGAAGCGCTCTGCCAACTGAGCTAACCACCCCTTATATTACGCGATGATGTCGTCTATGATCCCGTAATTCTTTGCCGCCCCCGGAGACATAAAAAAATCCCTGTCCACATCCATTGCTACTTTTTCTCGCTTTTGTCCGCAGTGTTTTGCCAAAATATCTATGTAAATATCCTTTACCCTCAAATATTCTTTTGCGGAAATTTCTATATCGGTTGCCTGCCCCTGCGCTCCGCCGTGAGGTTGATGTATCATAATTACGGAATTTCCTAAACTATATCTTTTTCCCTTTACGCCTCCTGCTAAAATAAGAGCCGCCGCCGAAGCCGCCATACCTACCGCAATTGTAGAGACAGGACATTTAAGGTGTTGTATGGTGTCGTATACCGCAAGTCCCGCGTAAGCAGACCCTCCGGGAGAATTTATGTATATTTTGATTTCCTTTTTGGAGTCTTCGTATTGCAAAAACAATAACTGCGCTATAACCGTGTTTGCAGTAATCATATCTATAACATCGGTTAAAAATATAATCCGCTCTTTTAAAAGTCTTGAATAAATATCATAACTCCTCTCAAAACCCCGCGGGTCTTTTTCTACCACTATAGGTACTAATTGATTAGTCATTTTTTTCCTCCGTCACCAACTCTAAGAGCTTTTGGATAGCCTTATTCTTTTTTAATATGCTTCTAATATACCATTTTTGGTTCTCGTTTGAAAGCGCCTCCTTTGTTTTTTCGTCTGGAGCGGCGTCTATGGTTTTTTTAATGTCTTCTTCGGAAACTTCTATTTTTTCCGTGTTGGCTACTTCGTTTAATAACAAATCCGCTTTTATATTATATTCCGCTATTTTAGAGTATCCGGATTTTAATGTTTCCACGGTTTTATTTTGCGATTTTAAATAGTCTTCTACGGTAATCCCAAGCCGCGCCGTTTGGTCTATTAAATTTGAAAACATATTGGTTACCTCTTCGTCTATTAATAATTGAGGAACTTCTATTTTTACAGTTTCAAGTATTTTATTGATTATTTCTTCTATAGTGGGTTTTTTGTCATTTTCTCCGCTTTTTAAAGTTGTTACCTTATTTTTGTAATCTCCCAAAAGTATATCTGGTTTTTCCACAACCGTAGCCTTGAATATTAAGTCTTTGCCTTCTTCAAATTGGGTTATTTCAATTTTAGGACTTATAATAGGGTTTATTTTGTGTTCCTTTAGCG
Organism: Patescibacteria group bacterium; assembly: GCA_018817085.1. Lineage (NCBI taxonomy): Bacteria > Patescibacteria group bacterium. The sequence continues at coordinate 29,176 of JAHIUT010000008.1, forward strand.
CCGCCGAATAATAGTTTGGAATTAAATGGTTTATCACTTCCCCGTTTAATTTCCCTTTATCCACCTTTTCTTTAACCATATTAATAGGCGCTTTTCCTTCCCTAAAACCCTCCACTTTTGTATGTTTAGAAAAATGTTCCAAAGTGTGTTTAAACGCAGTATCCACCGCGTTTTTTTCCACGGTTATAGTAAGTTCATATGTCTTTTTTGGTAATTTCTCAATACTTGTATTCATATTGTTTTTTTCCTATTCGTATCGCAAAGCGTCTATTGGGTTCTTTTTAGCCGCTTTGTAAGCAGGGTAAGTTCCAAAAATTATACCAACTCCCGCCGAAAACGCAAATGCTAAAAGCACCGACCCGGGTGTTAATGTGGCAGGAATAAAATTTTTTAAAGCTAGAGACCCCAAATATCCCAAAAGGATTCCGTTAAATCCTCCAATAACGCTCAATATTAAAGACTCTGTTAAAAATTGAACTAGGATATTATTTGGGGTTGCCCCCACCGCTTTTCTAAGCCCGATTTCCCGCGTTCTCTCGGTTACCGAAACAAGCATTATATTCATTATTCCTATGCCTCCTACAAGTAAAGATATAGCCGCTATCCCAGCTAAAGCAGTGGTTAATGTAGTTAGGATATTATTTATGGAACTTAAAAGTTCTTCGGCGGTGAAAAGGGTAAAATCATCGCGAGTTAATGTTTTAAGAAAAGCCTTTTCAATATCTTTTTTGGCTTGGTTTATATCCACAGCGGGGTTGGTTTTTATATTTATGCCGGTAATTTTTCGTATGTTGAAAAGAAGTTTGGCGGTAGTAAAAGGAATAGTAATGATTGAATCGTAATCCTGACCTCCAAACCCGCCTCTTTTTTCGTACACGCCTATTACAGTAAATTTTTTATCCTCAATAGTAAATTCTTTGCCTAGCGGGTTTTCGTTTTTAAACAATTTTTCCACCACGGAATTTCCTATTATGGCAGAGCGACTTGCGTTTTGATACTCCGCTTTGGTGAAAAATCTACCAGATAGAACTTTATAATTTAACACTTTAGGGAAATTGTAATCGGTAGCGTAAATTAGGGAATAAAAAGTATTCTTTTTGTAGTTAGCCCTTTTAGAATCGGTGGCTTCTATTGTTGCCGCAATAACTGTTTCGGTTATTCTTTCCACATTTTTAACTTCCGTTTCCGAAAATTTGCTGTTGGTTAAAGCGCGACTAGGGTCGCCTCCCCCTATTTCAACCTTTATTTTTCCGGGAGTTGCCAAAACTAGGTTTGAACCCAATTTTTCAAATTCGCCGGTTACATAGCCTGTTATACCGTTTCCAATTGAGATTAAAAGAATCACCGAGGCAACTCCAATGATCACCCCCAGCATTGTTAAAAAAGAACGGACTTTGTTTGAGCTTACCGATTTTAAGGCAAGTTTTATGGTTTCCAAAAATTTTGGCAAAATGTTCATTACTTTATTATTTTTCCATCCTCAATTCTAATTATTCTTTTGGTTTCTTTAGCCACATCTTCATCGTGGGTAACTACCACAATGGTCTTTCCTTCTTTGTTTAGTTTAATAAACAAGTCAATTATCTCTTTGCCCGATTTGGAATCTAAATTACCTGTAGGTTCATCCGCCAAAATAAGTTCAGGATTGTTTATTAACGCCCTTGCTATAGCCACTCTTTGCTGTTGACCGCCGGATAGTTGGTTGGGGGTATGTTTTAGTCTATCTGACAAACCCACTTCTTTAAGAAGTTGAATAGCTCTATCTCCTTTTTTGTATTCTGAATTATAAACTAGAGGCAATTTTACATTGTCCAAAGCGGTGGTTCTTTGCAGTAAATTGAAAGTTTGAAAAACAAATCCCACATATTTATTTCGTATTCCGGCAAGTTCTTTTTCCGACAGTTTGGATATGTCCTGTCCGTTAATGAGAATTTCGCCTTTGGTTGGAACATCCAGGCACCCAATAAGGTGCATAAGGGTGGATTTTCCAGACCCACTTTTTCCCACAATAGAAACAAACTCGCCTTTTACGATTTTTAGGGAAATGTTTTGAAGAGCGCCCACCAAAACCCCGTCCATTTTATAATCTTTGTATACATTCCTAAATTCCACTATGGGAGAAGTTTTAGTTGGCATTTTCAAAAAACCCTCTTTCTATCTTTAACTTTGGATAAAGGGGAAAGTATTATGTTTTCGCCTTCTTTATAGTTTAATTTGGTGATGACGCCGTTAATGGGGGATTTAATATAGGCGTTGGAAAGGTTGTTTAAGGTAGCATCAGTGGTAGCTTTAGCGGAAGCAATTGCGTTGTTGTATTCATTATATTTGGACCA
>JAHIUT010000009.1 GCA_018817085.1 Patescibacteria group bacterium
GTTTGGGTCTATCCCTATTTTGAAAGGGTACGCCCCCTAAAAGAAGTTTAATACTATTTCTTTTTCGCTTTTAATAACTCCTGACCTACTTCTCAACATAAGATTCTACAAACCCGCACTTCTCACAACTGTAAGCGAGAATTTTTGGCTTATTGCTCAAGGTATTAAACCACTTATTGATCTTTTCACTCTGTCCCCAACGAGCTCCAACAACGGCACCTGGAATAAGTATTAAACCTCTCTCCATCCGACCCCCGCATTTTGGACATTTATCAACCACAAATGAACACCTCCTCTTTTTTATTGATGCCCGTACCTAAAAACCTCATTTTCTAGGAGGGCTAATTAATCTATACAAACCAACACCAACCATAACAAGTCCCGATACTAACATAACTATATCGGTAATTTCGGCGCTTCTAATAAAACCCATAACTCCCACTAAAGTTAAGAGTACCCCGACCATTAGCACAAACACAAAGGACGCGGTACTTTTGTTTTTTTTATCTTCGTTCATTAACTGTCACCTCCAATCAGAATCTCTCGCCCAACCAATTTTTATATTTTATACTGCCTCTATTCTATGAAAAATTGCGGGTTTGAGCAAGGTCGTGAATTCGCAATTAGGGATAGACCCAATTTGGGTCTATCCCAGTTTGGGTCTATCCCTATTTTACAGACGGGGTTGAGTCCAATTCCTGCTATAATAGAGGCTATGAAAGAGCTTAAAAAATACTTTTTGAGAACTTATGGTTGCGCGGCAAATGAAAAAGATTCGCAAGATATAAAAAACATATTGGACGACTTGGGTCTTGCCGAAACTAAAAGATTTGATAAAGCAGACATGATACTCCTAAACTCCTGTTCTGTGCGGCAAGCCGCCGAGGACAAAGTTTATGGCGTTGGTCTAAAACTCAAAAAGGGTTCAACCCTTCCGCCAGCTGGCGGAGGGTTGAACCCTAATAGAATTAAACCTTTGGTGATTCTAACCGGTTGTATGGTAGGTAGCGCTACCGGAGAAAGAAAAAGATACGAGCTTTCTTATCTGCAAAAGAAAATCCCTTGGGTTGACTATTTTCTAAACCCCACTCAAACAAAGGAAATTCCCAGCATTTTGTTTAAAGAAGGGCTTATTTCTGCCATTCCTGTGTCCCAAACCATTCCCTTCCCGTTTGACGGCGCAACGTCCGCATATATTAATATCTCAACCGGATGCGATAATTTTTGCAGTTTTTGTGTAGTTCCGTACGCTCGCGGACCCGAAATTAGCCACACCAAAAAAGAAATAGTGGACGAAGTAAAAAAACTTGCAAACAAGGGTTTTTCCGAAATAACGCTTTTGGGGCAAAATGTAAATTCGTGGGGGTTGTCCGCAAAAGAAAAAAGCAAATTGCGAGCAGGCTCTTCCCATAAACTCCCGTTTGCCCAACTTTTAAGAGAAATTCATAAAATTACCGAGGTTAAGAAAATAAGCTTTTTATCCTCAAACCCTTTTGATTTCACGCAAGATTTAATACAAACATTAAAACTTCCCAAAATGTCCCGTTATATCCACATAGCCGTTCAATCGGGAGACGATACGATATTAAAAAAAATGAATCGCAGACATACCGCAAAAGAGTTTATTAACTTAATAAAAGAAATTAGAAAAACCGTTCCTGAAATTGAGATTGGAACAGATTTAATTGTGGGATTTCCGGGCGAAACGGAAGAACAATTTATAAATACCGTAAAAATGTGCCAAAAACTTAAATTTAATGTAGCGTATATTTCAATGTACTCGGAACGACTGGGGACTGTGGCACAAAAATTGTATAAGAACGATGTTCCTCTAAAAGAAAAAAGGAAAAGACACAAATTTTTAATGGGGGTAGTTGCGATGTCCCGTCATTGCGAGGCTTGTCCCGAGCGTAGCGAGGGAACTAGACGAAGCAATCTCAATAAGATTGCTTCTCCCTCGCGAAAGCTCGGGATCGCAATGACGAGGTAGAATATGAATAAAACAATAGTAATTTGCGGACCTACAAGTACCGGAAAAACATCTTTGGCAATAAATTTATGCAAAGCTTTTAACGGCGAAATAATATCCGCAGATTCCCGCCAAATATACAAATATATGGATATAGGAACGGGAAAACTCCCCGTAGATAGACCAAATCCTCAAATAGAAAGGTTTGACGGATTGTGGAAGATATCCAAAATTCCTATTTATATGTACGATGTTGTCTCCCCCGCAAAAACTTATTCTGTATATGACTATTCTAAGAAAGCTAAAAATGAGCTTACAAGTATCCAAAAAAGACAAAAAATACCTTTTATTGTCGGCGGCACAGGTTTTTACATAGATGTTTTAACCGGAAGAAAATCTGTGGCTAATGTACCGCCTAACTTTGCATTAAGAACAGAACTTGAGAAAAACTCTTTGGAAGATCTGCAGAGAACATTAAAAAATCTAAATGAGGAGGAATATAAAAGAGTGGACTTAAAAAACAGAGCGCGTCTAGTACGTTCTATAGAGATACTAAAAAGCAAAAAGTCGTTTTTTGCCGTTCCTCCCCCTAATGAAGAGGAAGTAAAGGTGTTGTTAATAGGGCTTACCGCCCCAAGAACCTATTTATACGAGAAAGCGGATTTGTGGGTAGAAAAAATTGTGGGGAAAGGGCTTATCCTAGAAACCAAGACACTTTTGGATATGGGGTTCTCGGAAACTATTCCAATGAAAGGACTCGTTTATTCTTCCGCAGTTGAGTATTTAGATGAAAAAATAACCATGGAGGAGATGAAACAGAAAATAAAATGGGATATCCACGGATACATAAGACGCCAGCTTACTTGGTTTAACAGAAACCCCGAAATAATGTGGTTTAATATAGCCAAGAAAGGCTTTGACATTGAAGTTTTAAAAACGGTACAATTGTTCTTATATGGCCATTAAAAAACCTTCTGAAAACTACATCTTAATTTCAACAAAAACTATTTTCATGGTCGTGGCAAGCGCGGTACTGTTGTGGCTTTTCGTGCAAATTAAAGAAATACTCCTTTTGATTTTTATTTCCTTAATGCTATCTCTGGCTTTAGCACCCTTTGTGGAGTTTTTGGGCAAGAAGAAAATACCAAGGGGTGTGGCTATTCTCATTATTTACACTGTTGTGCTTTCAATTCTAGCATTAGTTGGGGTAGTGGCCTTGCCCCCAATTATAGTTCAAACTACCCGTTTTATAAATTCTCTTCCTCAGATACTTTCAACCGTAGGCGAAGTTCCCTTTTTAAGCCGGGTTACTACCGACCTCAATAATTTTTTGGCGGAACAATTTATAGGGGCATCCGGTAATGTTATAAAAGTAACCGTGGGGGCTTTTTCTGGAATCGTGTCGGCGTTTTCGCTTATGGTTTTTACCGCCTACCTCCTTTTAGACTTAGACAATTTAAGAGAAACTTTTTTATTTTTTCTTCCCGCAAAACCTAGAAAAGAAACGGCAAAGGTATTAAAAGAAATAGAATATAAACTAGGGGCGTGGCTTAGAGGAGAGTTTATTCTAATGTGTGTTGTAGGTGGGGCAACTTATGTGGGTCTTTTGCTTTTAGGTGTGGAGTACGCCGCTCCCCTTGCTTTAATTTCAGGACTATTGGAAGTGGTTCCTATGATAGGCCCGCTTATTTCCGCCGTGCCCGGTGTAATAGTAGGCTTTTCAATTTCTCCCATAATGGGACTTGGGGTTTTAGGATTATACATTCTAATACAACAGCTGGAAAACAATTTCATTGTCCCAAAAGTTATGCAAAGAACCGTAGGGTTTAACCCTTTAATAACCTTATTGGCGCTTCTAATAGGCGGAAAACTTTTTGGCGTAATCGGCGCTCTTTTGTCGGTGCCCATAACTTTAATCATTGTCATTGTAACAAAACATGTTCTGGAATACGAATAAAACCATTCTAATTCCTTTTGTTCTGGTCACAACCTTTTTGTTTTTTTTACCCCAAAAAGCGCGGGCGTTTTTTACCAAAGAGGTTTTTATAAACAGTAATTTGATATCCGCGGGATATTGGGAAGAATATGATTTCACAACACCATTAAAAGCAGGGGAATCGGTGGGGAAACTGTGGCTTGCCGGCAATTTTAATGTTCTTTACGATAATTTGGCAAAAGACCTTTCTGGAATATACACCAAAGAGGAATTTGTAAACGCCCTTAAAGATTCAAAAATAGCCGGTTTTGAAATAGTGGGAGATACGGTATATACGAACAGCGCTCAAGCTTATGTGGTTATGAAAATAAGGTACGCTGACAATTCTTCGCGAGAATATAAAACCGTTTTTAATTACGAAGACGGGAGCTGGAAACTTTTGGGAACGAAAGAAGTTTAGTTATCCGCCAAAGGAGGTGAATTTAATGACTCATCTTAAATATTTCGGATTGGGGCTTTTTTTGGGCATATTAGTTGTTGGAACAGTAACTGCGGTTAAAGCGTATTTAACAAAAGAGAAAGTTCTTGGAGAAAGTTCTGTAAGCACAGCAACTTTGGACCTTTCCACAACCTCTCAAAGCGCTTTGCTATCTTTTGAGGGGATAACTCCCGGTTTTAGTTCCGGCGAGAAACTTGTAACCCTAAAAAACACCGGAACAGCGGATTTAAAGTACAGGGTGTCTATTGAGCCTACAAATGTTTCGGACAACAATGATTTATACAAAACATTGGAATATAGCTTGTATGAATACGACGATAACGCGCAAAAAACTAAAACTCTAGGTGGGGAGGGGGCATTATTAAAAGATTTGCAAGATATAGAAATAACGCAAACACTAGATTCCGGACAGGAGAAAAAGCTCGGGATTGAAATAAGCCTACCACAGGAGGTTAGTAATGAAATACAGGGCTTGACTACTAACTTTAGAATAATATTCAACGCCATCCAAGAGGATGGGGCGTTTTAGGGAACAAAAAAAGCTCGTAAGCCAGATTCTGTTTAATGGCTAAAATTAATCTATGCTCCACTTTAACCCAATGCCAAGCGGGCTTTTTATGGGTAGTTCGTGGATTGCTGCAGGTGGGATTGCCCGTTTCAGCTCTCGGCGTGTCCGGGACAAGCCCGGGTTTAGCCAAAAGATCGTTTCTGTTGCTCTCAAGTCTTGTTAATTCAAGACCTGTTCCCGATACTTTTCAGTTTCGGAACACCCGCGCTTGCCATAAACCCTACGCGGTTCATGGCCTGCCTTATGGCTTCCTATGAACCCCTTCAGATTCACAACTTGCGTCGGGGCTTGCGCCCCGTCCCTTTGCTTTGCGCAGTCTGGACTTTCCTCTCCGCCAGCCGGCGGAGTATTAGCCCGGCTTCCTTTATTCCACACTCATTATAGCACAAACCACACTATAAGACAATTGTTTTGAATAGGGATGGGTCTATCCCTAATTGAAATTTAATTGTTGAAAAAAGTAAAAAAATTCGTTAATATCCTCTTATGCCGAAAAGAACTTATCAGCCAAAAAAGCGAAAAAGGGTTAGAAAACACGGTTTCTTAAAAAGAAGCTCAACAAAAGCTGGGCGCAATATACTTAAAAGAAGAAGATTAAAAGGTAGAACAAAAACCACAGTTTCTGATGAAAAGAAGCCTAAAAAATAAGTGCTTGCTAAAAAATATCTTTTAAATAAAAAAGAGGTTTTCTTATTAAAACAAAGGGGTAAACCTATTTATAAAACGGATTTTTTTAATGTTATCGCCCTAAAAATTCCCGACGAAAATATTTTAAAATTTACATTTATTATATCAAAAAAAGCAAGCAAAAAGGCGGTTGAAAGAAACCGCGCCAAAAGAATGCTTGCAAAAGCAATACAGGTAAACTTAGGCAAATTTAACAAAGGCTATCATATTGGTTTTTATCTAAACGAAAAAATAATAACTGCGGATTATGAAGAAATTTATAATTTGGTTACTCAAAAAATATCAAAAATATCTCTCCTTTGATACTGGTGTACCAAAAAAATTAATTCCCGCCCTACATATTTGCAGGTTTATTCCCACCTGCTCGCAGTACACTATTGAAGCGGTGGAAAAATATGGTACAGTTAAAGGATTATATTTAGGGTTTAAAAGGATAATTAGGTGCAATCCCTTTAATAAAGGGGGGTTTGACCCGTTAAAACAATGAGTGAAACACGAGCAGTCTTGCCAATAATATCATTTTTTAAAGTGCTTATTTATATACCTATACTTAATGTCTTGGTATTCTTCTACGCCTTTTTTGGGCATAACCTAGCCCTAGCCATTGCCGCCTTAACCGTTTTAATAAGAGCCGTATTAATCCCTGTTACATTGCCCTCTCTCAAAGGCGCGGCAAAACAAAGAGAGCTTGCCCCCCAACTTTCCGCTCTCAAAAAAAAGTATGGGGCCAATAAAACAACTTTAGCCCAAGAACAAATGAAACTTTATAAAGAACACGGGTTTAACCCCGCCGCGGGATGTTTGCCTCAAATAGTTCAACTTCTCCTCCTAATTGTGCTATATCAAGTACTGATTGATATTTTTAGACACAACCCCGCCTACTTTAACGAAATGCTGTATTTTCCATTTCTAAAATTCTCTCAAGCGGATGTTTTTAATACCACATTCTTTTACATAGATTTGGCAAAAAAAGACCCTTATTATGTACTGCCAATACTTGCAGGGCTATCTCAACTAGTATTATCAAAAATAACTATGCCCCAAGCAAAAAAAATGGAAAAGTTGGCGGAAAAAACCCCTGACAAGCAAGACGATGTTATGTATAATATGCAAAAGCAGATGATTTATATGATGCCTATAATGACAGTTTTTATAGGTATCTCTTTGCCATCGGGGTTGGTTCTATACTGGTTTTTAACGACGGTGTTTGGAATTGCGCAACAATGGATACTGAACAAAAGACTATTGAAAAAATAGCCAAGGAGCTATTAAAAAATATGGGGCTTAAAGGCAAGGTTAGTGTTACTGATGACAAGGGACATTTCTTGGTAAACATTGAAGGGGAAAATTTAGGCATTTTAATCGGCTACCACGGCGAAACTTTAAACGCGTTTCAACTTATACTGGGTATGGGCGTATATCGAAAATTAGATAAATGGGTTAAGATTTTAGTGGATGTGGGTAACTATAGGAAAGAAAGGGAAGAGAAACTTGCCGAAATAGCCGGGACTTCCGCCCAAAAAGCGCGATTTTTGCAAAAAAATGTGGAACTGCGTCCAATGAGTCCTTACGAGAGAATGCTTGTTCACTCCGCAGTCTCAAAAATAGAGGGCGTTAAATCGGAAAGCGTTGGGGAGGGGAGAGAACGGCATATAGTTATAAGTCCGTCTTAAAAAGATTATGAAATTCACCGTATTGCATAGCGATTTATTAAAAGGAATAAATGTGGTTAGTAAAGCCGTTTCTTTTAGAGGTTCTTTGCCCATACTAGGCAATATTTTAATACAAAGCGACGCCGGCAGACTAAAACTTTGCGCAACCGACCTTGATAAAAGCATTACCACCTGGGTAGGCGGAAAAATTGATAGCGAAGGGGCAATTACCGTTCCCGCCAAAATCTTGGGCGAATTTGTTTCCAACCTCCCCCCCGCGCAAATTGAAGGTAGCGTAGAAAACTTTTTATTAACTTTAAAATCCCAAAAAGCCGTCGCCGTATTTAATGGAACCTCTGCCGAAGAATTCCCAATCCCTCAAAATTTAGCCAAAGGGGATTTTAATATAAAAATATCCACTAAAGATTTCCAAGAAGCGTTGTCGGAAGTGTATTTTGCCGCAGCAACGGACGAATCAAGACCAATACTAACCGGTGTTTATCTTGCTAAGGCAGGCAAAAATCTAAGTCTAGTTGCCGTGGACGGGTTTAGGCTTTCGGAAAGAACTTTAAAAATAGAAAGTGAAACGGGAGATCCAAAACCAGCCAAAAATGTGGTTATTCCCGCAAGAACTTTGCTTGAAATTTCCCGTCTTGCCCAAGGCACAGCGGACACCCTTACTATAGCCATTGTAGAAACCGAAAACCTGGCGATTTTTGAAAGCGAAGATTTGATTGCCACTACAAGAATTTTGGAAGGGGAGTTTCCCGATTACAAAAAAATAATCCCTAAAGATAAAAAGATTAAAATACAAGTTTCAACGGTGGAACTTTTTAACGCCATTAAAATTGCTAATGTTTTTGCCAAAGATTCCGCTAATGTGGTTAAAATTGCCGTTAAACCGGAAGGGCTATTTGTGTCAAGCGAAACGGCGGAGGTGGGGAGCAATAAAACTTTTGTGGACGCAAAAGTAGAAGGAGAAAAAACCGAAATAATTTTTGACGGCAAATTTTTAAACGATTTTTTAAGCAATGTTAAAAGCGAGGAGCTTATTATAGAAACCGAAGGGGCGGTAAATCCTGTTTTGTTTAAACCTAAAGACCGAACTAATTATATCCATATAATAATGCCCCGCCGCCCGTAACATAACTATTCACAATTACTGACACAAATAGATAGTTGGTATTCTCGTCATTGCGAGGAACGAGCGTAAGCGAATGACGAAGCAATCCCAATGAAATTGCTTCGTCGTCACTTCGTTCCTCCTCGCAATGACGATTCACCTTCTCAATTACCCAAAAAGATAGGAATTTAACCTGTTCCATTTTGGAGCATGTCTCCTCCAGCACCCCGTCCCACCTTGAAGATGGAGAAACAAAACAGGTCGTAACATTGGGTATTACAAACGTCATTTTTTGTATTTTCCCCAAACATTTTCCCTAATAAGATTTAAATAAAGGAGCTAATCCGCATTATTTTAAACCTTTCGTTATGGATTCCTGAAATGTTCTTACCTATGTAAAGTTTAGGTGCTTCGGGATTAACTATAAAGTGAGGTATGCTAGAAAAACCTAATTCCCGCAATTTATTTAGTACACAAACTACATAAAAGTTAACGGCAATATAAAAATGGGGGTCGCTCTGTTTAACTACCTTTTTTATGTCCGAAAATAATAATTCATCACTGTAAACTGTATCGCCGTGAATAATTCTGTGCCTAAGTTTATAAAACTCTTCTGCCCATATCTGGTTTAATGTAAGTTGTCCCTGCGATGTAGCTCCTCCCCAATTAACAATCGGATATGTATATCTTTTGAATTTTAATTTACTTCCCATTGTTGAATATTTCTGAATATTATCCCTAAACTGTGGTCTGCCCGTCTCTCCAAATAATAGTTCAAAAGCCATTATTAAAAGCAAAATTCTAGATTGCCAAGAATGTTCATGGCTATTTCTATAAGTATTGAAGAAGGGATTCAAAGATTGGATAACCTGACTTTTTGATTGATCCTTCGCCGAGTTAATAACACAATTTTCTAATGCTCGGATAACACTATTATTAGGACGAAAGTGCAGGGGGATATTTACATGTTCGGGCTTTATAAAAGCCACCTCGTTAATTTTATAACCCCCAGCTATAATTCTGTGTATAGCACCTCCTTGGGTGGAGATTCCTTCCTCACCAATGTTAAAATGTTGATAGAAGACTTCAAAATTATCGCTAGTTACAAACGCCCATTCCTTGTTTTCTAGCACTCCCGCAAATAAAAGAACATTCTTTAACATCTCTATTTTGGCAATACTGACGCGAATAGGATTTGTAAAGGTTATTTTATCAATAGAAATAACCGCTGGATTTTTAATTGCCCCACCTTTTTGAAACCGATAGCATACTACCAATTTGTTTATATGTTCCATTAAGCCTAAATCTTTTATGAAATCATTTTTCTTTTTGTGATATGCCCAAACTATTAGGGTGTTAAACTTAAAACTACCTTCCAAAGGTAGGTAGGGCATCAAAATTAAGGTTTTATATTTTTGTTTTGGCATAAGCCATTCTTAGCTGTTTTTCGTAATGTTTATAATTACAGATAACCCTTTTCTAAATTCTTAATTTTGTAATAAGGTAATTTGTTCTTGTGAAAATTGTTTTATCCTTTGTTCCGCTAAATCGCAATATTTTTTATCAATGTCATAAGCAACATATTTTCTATTGGTTTTTAATGCCGCTAGGCAGGCAGTACCGCTTCCTGCAAAAGGGTCAAGAACTATCTCATTTTCAAATGTATAAAGCTGTATCACACGATAGGGTAATTCAACTGGAAAAGGGGCAGGATGACCAACTCTTGAAGCTCGTTCTGCAGAAAACTTCCAGACGCTTCTTGTAAATTCTAAAAACTCTTCTTTGGAAATAGTACTTTTTCTTTGATGTGGGTTCCTACGAGTGAAAGTATCCTTACAAAATATCAAAATATATTCACTACTTTTGCAGAAAACCTTATTTATATTTTGTGAGTCAATTGGATTTTCCACATATTCAACATCCTTTCCGTTATTCAACCCCTCATAAAGTTTGCTGTTGTAAAATTTTGAAGCATCGTGGTTAATCCGCCCTGATGTACCAAAAGCGCTGGTTTCCGTTCCATTTTTTCTTTTATCGTAAAAACTTTGATTTTTCATAGTCAATTTATCCTTTTGATTCACGAAGAAGCTCTAAGAATTTCAGCGCTTTCGCCTCATAAGTATTTTCCCTGGCTGCTATTCCAATAAATTCTCCTAATCTCTCCCGTGTTTGCATACTGGAAAAAAACTCCCTTTCTTCTTTTAAAAGATTAAGAGTATTTTGTTTTAATTCTTCATAGTTATCAAATCTGTAAAATCCTTCATAAGGTGTTGATTTTATGTTTTCGCCATTATTGTCTAAAGGATTCGGATTTATTGACCAAAAACTTTGAATGATTCCGTTTTTCTTTAAATGGTCAACCTTTTCGTAATAACTTTTAGTTATAGGTGTATTCCCAATAATAACTATGGGGATTTTCGAAGCGGAGAAATTAGAAACGCGGATATTGATACTTTTGCCAATAGCTTTTAGCATCGTATCTGACCGTAAAAATCCCGGATTGCCTTGATGGGTTTTATAGTCGCCAATACAAGTTAAACCTCTAGTTGTTGGGGTAAATTCCCAATTCCTAACTACAGACATTTTAACTTCAATAATCATTAAAATATTTTCAGGTTTTTGTATAAGCCCCAATTAATGAATTTCTACTTTGTAAAGTTGTCTTTACCCCCTCATAGTTTTTGGGCCAATAAGCTAGGAACTTTCTATCTTTGGTGACATAAAAGAGTTGTTCTGGTGTGGCAAACTCAAGAGATTTAATAAAGAAATCTTTTTCCTGATCCGAATTCCAAAGTGTAATCATATCTTAATTAGAGTAACAAATATATCTTTCCAAAGCAAACTCAAAAATTCCCAGAAAGACAGACAAAGGAGTCTCCTTTTTCAAAGGAAACTCCTTAAAAGACATTAAAACAAATCCAGAAACCAAATAAGGCGACATAGGATGTCGCTACTACCTTTATTGAATACTGGATACCACAGGGGGAACGGGGATATGCGGAGGTTCTTTTGGTCCTTCGCTTGGTTTATTCTCTAAAACGGTAGGTTTTGGAAAATCTCTTTTTACCTCTGGTATAGGTCTCTGCGCAGGCGTATATGTTGGGGGTTGAACTGCTTTAGACAATAGCGGGACGGGAACCGCAGGTTTTTGCGGAACAGGTGGAACAGGTTCACCCCTCATTTTATCCGCTATTCCTTTTTCTTCCTCTCTCATTTTGATTATTTCTTTAGGGTCAGTGGTTATAACTTTATGTTCGTCTTCCGAAGCTATTATTTGCATAGCCACATGGTTATTTCCCGCAAAAAACAGCCCTTCGCCAATCCCCGCCGAAAGAAGAAGCCTCTTTTCGCCCTCGCTTAAATAAAACACCTCCGCAAGCTGGTCAATAGACGCAGGGTGCTGTTTTAACAACACTTGCATAGAAGAGTTAGTCACAATAGTTTTTCCATACCCGCTTTTCAAAAAATCCCCCACATCTTGCGTTATTGTGGTTAAACCTAAATAATATTTTCGGGCGCGTTTTGCTATGGAATATAAAAAGCTTGCCGAGTCTTCGTTTTGCATAAGATACCACGCCTCATCTACAACCAATATCCTCTTTTTTAAGTTGTATTTAATTCTCGTCCAAATAAAATCCAAAATTATATAAATTGCCACCGGACGCAAAATATCTTCAAGCTCTCTTACCGAAAAGGCGGTAAAGGAACTTTTAATATTTACCGTAGACCTCTGGTCAAAAACTCCCATTAAAGAACCCTTAACATACCTTTCCAACCGTTCTGAAATACTTTTCGCTTCCGTTTCTTCCATACCCAAAAGCACTTTGTACAAATCCTCTAAAATGGGGGGTTCGTTTTTATGCGTTTGCGGGTCTTGCGTTATGCCCTTTATTTTATAAGTCATCATCAAAGCCCTATCCAAAATAGCTTCTTCGGTGGCGCTCATATTTCCAAGCATTATTTTAAAAAGCGTATGCAAGGTAAGTATCTTTAAACCTAGCTGGTTCTCCTCGTCCCCACCCTCGTAGGGCGGCAAATCAAATGGGTTTATTTTGGCAGAACTACCAACAGAAAAGCTAATATAGTCCCCGCCTAAAGTTTTTGAGAGCTTTTCATATTCCGCCTCGGGGTCTATAACTATTATGTCCGTTCCAAACAAAATGGAACGCATCGCTTCCAGCTTAACAAAATAACTTTTTCCAGCGCCGCTTTTTGCAAAAATAACCGAATTGGCATTCTCCAAGGTAAAGCGGTCAAATATAACCAGAGAACCATTATGCTTGTTTACCCCATACAAAATCCCTTCGTTGGCTGTAAGTTCGCTTGAGGTAAAAGGAAAAGTTGTGGCTACACTAGTGGTATCCATATTTCGCGTTATCAACAATTTGTCAATGCAAGTTGGGATTGTTGATTGAAAAGCCTCTTCCATTTGCAAAGTACACATTTTGGATATAAGCATTAAAGAGCCCAATGTAGCCTCCACCTTTCTTGTTACGCTATTTAATTCTTCCAAAGAATCGGCAGGAATAGTTATATAAAAGGAAAACTGGAAAAATCTTTCAATACCTTTAACCAATTGCTCTTGCAAAGATTTAGCGTCTTCCAAAGCCGCTGTAACTCCGGGATCCACAATCCTGCCTCTTTCGGTATCTGCATTTAAAGTGGCTTCCATTTCCGCTATTTTTCTTCGCAAATCGTCCAACACTCCCCGCGCTTCCACTGGATAGTAAAACATTGAAATTTCCAGCGAATGGTCGTAATTTATTACCGGCGCAAGCCAGTTTGCGCCAACAAACCGCGGATACCCAGAAACAAACAATGTCCTAAAATATTTTTCCCCCACCTTAATAAAATTAAAGTCCACCTCAATGGCGCTTGGCGCTATAATATCCCTTACCGTTAGCATCCCCGCAGATAGTTTATCAAAAGTTTTGGCTGTTTCTTTAATACTGCTTTTTTTGTTCATTCTAATTTTGGTTCAACTAATGTTGTGGTGTAATCCGAAATGTTCTGCCTAACTTTCTGAAACCGCGCGCTGCCTGGATTATATATATCATAAAAAAGGCTTGCTAGTTCTTCCGTAGTCATTTGCCGCGCTTTTATATTCATTCGCGTAAACTCTTTGATTAAATGGTCTCTTTTAGGTTCCAGCTGAACTTTAGCCGCATTTAAAACACCCCCAACATCCACATGAGTTTTCTTTTTGGTGTTTGCGCCAAGGAGACTGTATATCCACGAAAAAGGGGAGCTCCCGGGGGTTACGGAAATAGTGTTGTATGGAATAACCACATAAAAGTTTTTGTCCAAAGCCTCATTTTTTGTAACCAACTCCTCCACAAATTTTATATACTTTTTAGTTTGGTCTTTTAATTTAGGTTCCTGTTGCGAGCTTTCAACCTTTCGCACATTTTCAATGTATTTTGAAATATCCATTTTCTTGCTACGAACTATAATTTGAATAGGAAAAGACAAAGAGTTTAGCATAGAACTAAAAGCCGCTATAGCCGCATCCTGTTCCCTAACAGATAAAAGGTCAAAATTTACAGCCGTTGTTTGCAAAACCATAGCCGCCCCGCCATTTTTTAAAACAAGGGTGCTGTCTTTTATATCTTCTATATCCAAATGTTCTTGTGTTGAGGCAAGTATTTTCGTCATTTGTTAATCGCCAAAAACTCCAACGCTTTTAACGGTTTGCCTTCTAAAGTTATATCCATTATAGCAAAAGAATTCTCATTGTTTAGCACTTCTATTTTATAAGAACCGTTAGAAAGCGGGGTGGCGCCTATAAACTGCCCTAACTGGTTGGTTTTTAAAGCTCTAATAGGAATATCGTTATCGTCCCTTATTATAAGAGTGGCGTTCTCCAGCAAATGCCCCTGTTTATCTTTTACCGTTCCCCAAATAACATTAGGAGCAGTCCCCGCTTCCTCTTTCTTTTTCTTACTCGCAATATCCCCCTGCCCTTTAACCACAACCTCGCTTAATTTCTTAACCATCTCCGCATTCTCCATAACCCCTTGCGGAGGTTTGGGGGTATCCACAACCTTTGTTTGTATCGTTTCTTCCACCAAATTCTTTCTCCCCTCCAAATCTTTAATCTTTTGCGCGTAAGAGGAGACCTGCGTTTTATAGGTCTCTTTGGTTTTATCCAATCCCTGCATCTGCTTTTTTAAACTATCTATCTCTCCTGACAAGTTTTTGTTTTCCTTTTTTAACACCGCTACTATTTCGCGCAGTTCGTTTTCTTTTGCCTGCGTGTCCTCTGTATCTCCCAAAATTAACTCATGCGCGGGAAGAACCGCCCCTTCGGGAGAAAATTTCTCCTCCGCTCTTCTCAAAACTTTTCTTAACTCCTCTACTTGCTTTAAAATATCCTGCGTGTGCTTAGAAGAATCTTCCAAATCACTTTTAGGGGCTAAAATAGCTTTTATTGGTCTTGTCCGTTTGGGAAGCACAATTTCACCCTCTAAAGGAATGTGTTTTAAAGTTCTTCCTACAGCGGTTTCCATAGCTTCAAACCGTTTTTGAATTTCAAGAGGTTTTTGAATTTCTTTTTTCGGCAAATCCTCCTCCAAAGAAACAGCTGTTTTGGGGGGAGCTATAGTTGTAACGGAACTTTTTAAATGGGCGGGAACTTCCACATCAAAATTAATCCTTTTTAAAAACGCCTCTTCCTTCGTATCCCTTAAAAAGTCTGGGGGGGTTTTTGGTCCTTCAAAATAGTCGGTTATAGCCCGCCTACTTCTTGCCGGAGCCAAAGCCACCACTTCCCTCTTTAAAGATTCGGCATAATCCGCCAAAAAGTGTTCCGAAATACCTTGCGTTTTTCGCCAAACCCTCTGGGTAGGCATTGTTACACTTTTTATAAAATTTTTAATCCATTGGTCTAAACCGCGGTCCCCAAAAGGCACAAACGCAAGCGCTAAACTGCCAAAACCCCCAAAGAAAATTAAACCCCATTTCCACAAAAAATTAATCTTTGAAATAAAGGCTAAATACACCGTTATACCCCCCATTACCAAATACATAAACTGGCGGACAGTAAGGTCCCCCACAAGTTTAAACTCAACACTCATAATATTTTGGGGAACAGGGTGTTGACGGTGAGCTGTTTGTTCTTCGTTTATAGGCATTGGTTATATTTTATCAAATAGTACCGCGAGATGGTAGGCGCATTTTTAATTCCAAAAGAAGGTATGTTACCAAAACAAAAAGGCTTATAAGGACCGCATTAACTAGAGTATAAATATCAAAGACCAAAAGAGCTTTAACGGCAAGAAGTAAGAACAGCCCCAAAAAAACTCGGCGAAAAAACTTTCTAAAGATTTTGTTTGATGTATTAAATTTCTTATATTTTTTGTGAGAAATCAAAAAAAAGATTAAAGATAAAAGCAAAGACAAGAACAAATGCAAAGCGCCGAAAAAAAGCAAAAGGGACAATGGTTTTTGTGGGGGTACAAAAAGGAATAAATACAGCAAAAAAAGCAAGTTTCCGAAAAGTATTAAAAAGAGGGTATAAATAAACCTCGGCATACCTCTATTCTACCTTTTTTTTCAATTAGGGATAGACCCGATTCGGGTCTATCCCTATTTTAAAACCCCTATTTTAAATAAAAAGATATTAGCCACAAGCGCCGGTTAATTCTGTAATTTCAATGCTTTTTAAGATGTTTTGAAACCACTCGTCATCTTTAGCTCTATTACTTATACTTATGATAAGAGCGTTTTTACCTTTAGGAATGACAATACCTGAACCAGAGCCAGAATCGCCGATGGGACCTGCTTCAATTATTAAA
>JAHIUT010000010.1 GCA_018817085.1 Patescibacteria group bacterium
AGAAGGTTGAGCAAATTCACAGATTGCAGAGAACCATTTAAACATCTTAATGGAAAGAGACCGTTGGAAATGACTAAAAAAGATAATCTAAATCTCCCAAATTTTATCTAAAATATCAACCATTTTTGATACGGCGCCCTCCTTGCTTCCATCGCAAAACTGAGTAGAGAAATGGGTGTGTCCCAAAAAACCAGCATATCTGCCCAAGCAATAGCTCCAGAAAGAACTTGTACAGAAGTTACACCAAGCACTGTATAACTACCGCAGTCCCTCAACAAATCCACAACACTCGCGGCATAATACGCATCTCTTTCAAGCGACACAACAACAATATTAGCCATTTTCCTCCCTCCTTTTTCTCTGATGGACAACTGCCGGAATTGCAAACTACCCTATATTCTACAATAATTTCGCTGTTTTAGCAACTACAAGTCTTCCCCAAAGTATTTGGCAACATTCGGCAATATCTGGTAACATATTTCTATGGTTATTCCCCCTAAATATAAATTAACCAATCAAATACAGAAAGTGTTGATTAAAATAGAATCCCTAAAGCTGTTTCTTAACGAAAGCGATATTCCTCCACAAGCAAAAAACCGCGCGACAAAATTAGGTTTGCTAAAAAGCTCTCTTTACTCGGCAAAGATCGAGGGAAATCTTTTAGATATTGAGACCGCTCAGTATTCACGGTCTAAAAAGAAAGAAGATGTTTTTAACATATTAGAAGCTATCAAATATATTGAAAAGAACATTAAGAGAAACACGCCTGTAACAAAAAAGGCTATCCTTGACCTCCATAAAATTGTAATGGGGAGGGAATACACAGATGTTGGAAAACTAAGAACCCAAATGGAAGCCATTTATAACCAATTTGGACAAGTGGTTTATATCGCCCCACACCCCGAAGAAATGGAAAATTTAGTCAAGAAGCTAACAGAGTACGCAAATAAAAATGACGAACACCCTTTATTAAAGGCGTTAATAACCCATTTGATCTTTGAAAAAATACATCCTTTTGCCGATGGAAGCGGCAGGGTCGGCAGACTTTTAATACACACTATTTTGAAAAGCAGGGGCTATAACTTTGGCTTTCTGGTTCCATTTGAGGAACAACTAAATATAAAAAGAGAAGAATACTATCACGCTTTGGATATCGGTCTAAAAAATCCGGAAAGGTATTTACTCTTTATGCTTAATAACTTTTACATCCAACTTAAAAAAACTAAAGAAGATATTTTTGAGGAGGCTAAAAAGGAAAAAAATGTTCTAACCTTAACTTTTAGACAAGAGGAAATTTACAAAATCTTGAAAGAACACAAATTTGCAGATTTCAATTTCATAAAAAGAAGGTTTTTAAAAGTGCCTGATAGAACTTTGAGATACGATATTAAAAAACTTTGCGACAAAAATATGATTATAAAAACAGGTTCAACTAGAGGGGTTATATACAAAATTCTAGATTGATTGTTTGATGGATTTTATGGCAAAGATAACCTCGTCCGCCTGAAGTTTGGTTAAGGTTAATCCCGAAGGCAAATAAAAACCCTTTTCTGAAAGCTCTTTTGATACAGGATACAAAGTTTTATCCCCCTTAAAAAACTTTTCTAAAGCTGGTTGCTCATTAATAGGATAAAAAAACGGGCGGGTGTCCACCTGATATTCCTCTTTGAGCCTTCGCATTAACTCCAAAGCGGAAATTCCAAAACTATCCTCCACAACAATAGCGTACATCCAAAAGCTATGTACATTGTTGTAAGTGGATTTAATAGGCAAAGTCAAACCCGATACATCTTTAAGACCTTCATCATACCATTGGGACATTTCCTGCTTTTGCTTTAACGATTCCCTTGCTTCTTCCAAACTAGCCAAAGCTAAAGCGCTTTGAATGTTTGTCATTCTAAAGTTAAACCCAACCTCCTCATGCCAAAACCTCTTGCCTTTAGAATGAGCCAAATTTTTAAGAGTTTTTGCGCGTTCGTACAGATTTTCATCATTAGTTGTTAATACCCCGCCTTCCCCACAAGTTACTAACTTATTAGCATACAAACTGAAGGACCCGATATCTCCCATTGAACCCGCCCTTTTTCCTTTGTATTCCGCGCCTATAGCCTCCGCCGCATCTTCTAAAACAAATAGATTATATTTTTTAGCAATGGACAATATAGGTTCCATATCGCAACATTGCCCATAAAGATGAACAGGCATAATAGCTTTGGTCTTTGAGGTTATTTTTTCTTCTATTTTTGAAACATCAATACAAAACGAATCCCTTTCCACATCCACAACAACAGGAGTCGCACCCAAATAAACACAAGCCAAAGCGCAGGAAATTATTGTTAAGCTGGGAATAATTACCTCATCCCCCGCATTCACTCCCAAAGATGCAAGGGCCAGTTGGAGCGAAACCGTGCCGTTGGAACAAGTGGTAGCGTAATTTGTGTTGGTGTATTTGGCAAAAGATTTTTCAAATTCATCCACATATTTTCCCGCGGAAGAAATCCAGCCAGAGGACACTGCATCGGTTACATATTTAATAGCGTTTTTTGGAATTTTAGGCGCGTTGACTGGGATCATAGAAAACAATCTCAAAACACAAAACTCAAATCCAAATTTTAAATCTCAAATCTAATAAGCGTTTTCTAGTCATTAGTCTTTAGATTTCAGTTTTGACATTTGAGAGGTGACTTCGCGAAGCGAACTTACTTTGTAACTTTTGAACTTTGAGATTTGAGTTTTGAGATTTATCTATATAATTCTTCGCACTCTCCGCTCCTGGGTAGGGACCTTGTTTCACCGTTACCACCTTGCAATCCTCGCTAACCCTATATCCATGCCCCCCGCTTACAAAAAGCGCGGTGTCTCCCCTATTAAGAATCACCGTTGCAAGAACAGTTTCGCCATTACCATAAAAATCCACTTCAAACACCCCTGCAACCACAAACACCACTTCTTGGACATCTCTAACTATATTGTCCTCCGGCAATAAAGTGTGTGTGTGCGGTTTAGAACCGTATCCTTTAGGTTGTTTAAGAAATCCCAGCTGAAAAGGAAAAGAATCGGGGGTAAAAAAATTAACGCCATCTTTACTAAATTTTGCCCGAACAACTATGCCCAACAGAGTGTTATTGTTATCAGTAATATGTTCCACAAAACTTTCGGTTTCTTTTTTCGGCATACTTAATTTATAATTTAAATGCCATATGAAAGTCAACTGCTTGATTCTAGAAATTAATCCGTACGATTAAACAGATACCAATAATCAAAATTGTTTATTCTAAATACCTTTTCTAGAACAAATTCCTCTTTCGGAAGGTATTGCCAACCTTCTTGAACAGGCAAAAGGATATAATCCATATCTTTTAAATACTCTTCAGACAAACCCGTCAATTTTAACTTTACAGAATATCCTCTAAAATACACGCGCATAGGCCCGCTATCATAACAACCAACTGTGATTTCCTCCGCGTTTGGTTTTTGATTTAGATACTCTCCAACAATATAATATCCCGTAGCGTCTTGATTAAGACTTATTACTTTTGACGCGTTTTTTATGCCACCTAAAAGAGGATTAAAATAAGCAAAAAAATTAGGAGAGACAGAAATAGGCTGCCATAAGTGGTATAAAATTAAAATGCCAATTGGGGTCAGACCCCCCGCCTTCGCCAGCTGGCGAATGGCGGAGGGGCTGACCCCTAAAAAGGAACGAATTCCATAAGACGCAAAAATTGCTAAAAATGGATACATCGGCAAAATGTAACGAAAGATTTTTTTATCCGAGATGGAAATCATAAGGTAATAGCCGAAAATGAAAATTAGAGAATAAAACAATAAAATTCCAATTCGGGATAGACCCTTCTCCTTCGGCAAGCTCAGGATCGGGACTATCCCGCTCAAAATTCTTCTGCAACCCGCTATTAAACCAACTACAACCAAAATTAATAAGGCGGGAGTCGTTCTAAATGCCAACTGTATTAAGTACGCCACATACTTATACTTAAAGGACATAACATCCCAACCCAAAAATACTATCCTTGAGCTTTCTTCGTTCAACGCTGTATCCAAAAACCCATCCGAGATTATCTTTTGGACAGTAGAAACAGGACCAACCCACATTGCGGGGAAGAGAACATAGAAAACAGCTACTGAAATCAAAAAAATCATAAATGAAGAAATAACCGTCTTCTGTAGCTGCGCATTCCTAATGCGCCCTTCCTTTCTAAGCAGGGACGACTCGGCGAAATAGGATATCGCAACTACAACAAAAAATGGAAACAAAACAATAGAGCTTATTTTTGTTAAAAGGGCTAAACCCGTAAATACCCCGACTAAAACTAGGTACTTTTTTGACAAGGACTTTTCCACCTGCAAAGCCCAAAAACTTATAACCGCCGCAAACATAAAAAATGCGGCTAAAGCGTCTACATGAATTGAACGAATATTCCCAATAACAAACGGTTCGGTAATAATAAAAAAAATAGTCCAAAACGCAAAAGTTGAGTTTATGTATTTTCTGATAACAATATAACAATACAACAATATAACCATTATCACTAAAGCAATGAAAAACTTCGCTATGAAAGAATATATAGAATACAAATCCACCTGATACAGAAATAAATCACGAACATATCCAAAATGAATTTTTTGAAAAGCGTAAAATATCTTGTAAGAAATACCGGTAATCCACATTAACGGAACTCCGGGGTGATATTTTGTATAAGTCTGCGCAAAATTGAAATGCCTAAAAGCTTCATAAAACTGAATTCCCCGCTGAACCCAAACCGGATCCGTAGGCTGAACATAAGAATAACCCAATTGAGGTAGGGTAACCAAAACATAAACGACTAACAAAGTAGCCTCCCTTATATGATTTTTAAAAAATTCAAGATTATGATTACCTCTACTCACTTGTATATATTCTTATACAAAAACAAATAATCTAAATTACGATAAGTAAATGTTTTCTCCAATACATAAGACGGCGTTATTTTGCTTTTAAATTCGTCCATTTTTCCAAAAGGAACAAGCAAAAAATCGGCATCATCTGGATATGTTCTTATATCCTCAACCCTAGCGTTTACAAATGGTCCCAAACTTTTGGGCGGATAGGTGACCACAATTTTATCCTCCCCCACCCCAAGAGCGTTTAAATAGTCTCCCGCCATACTAAAGCCCGTGGTTTCTAAATCTATTTTAACAAAATGGCGAGCCACTTTTGCGCCGCCCAAAAGAGGATTAAAATAAAATAAATAATTAGGAACAAAGCTTAAATTGTAAATAATTTGAATCGCAAATACCCCTAAAACCGCAAAGGTCACCCATTTTCTCTTGATATTTTGGAATAAAACAGTCAATCCAATAAAATTAAAAAATGTCGCAGGTACAAAAAATAAAAGCGCGTATTTAAAAATCTTTTTTTCCGCAAAGGATATGGGGATATAATAACAAACTAAAAACAGCAATGACACAAACCCTAATGTCTTTAACCTTTTATCTAGCTTTTTAGAAAATAAGGCGAGAACCCCAAGTATGAAAAAAATCAAAAAAAGCGGGCTTGAACGGAACGCAAAAACCAAAGGATACGATAAAAATTTTTGCGCAAAAATGTTTTTTGCTAAATCTTCTGAAATTATTGGGCTTGCGTAATCGTACAACGGCGCGTCAATCGCCCCTAAAGTTACTATGTCCTTTAGAGTACGCAAAGGATTAACCCACATTGCGGGGAAAAGAAGAAAAAATGTAAGTGCGGAGGTAAGTAAAATTACACACAATATCTTAAGGGTCTGACCCGCCCTGGGCGGGTCAGACCCTAATATTTCAGATTTGACCCCTATAAGACCTAAAACAAAAAACGGAAACAAAAAAACAGCAGTAACTTTTGTAAGAAGGGCAAATCCTAAAAACACACCGCACAAAATCAAGTCCAATCTTTTCCTCTCCACAAGATAAGAATAAAAAAAACAAAGACAGGCAAAAACAAAAGCGAATAAAAGCGCGTCTGGTCCAATAGAACGGACAAGAGCCATAACAAAAGGTTCCGAAAAAAGAAAAATAGGCAGTACAAAAAATGTCCAATTAAGCGGAAAAACTTTGCGGAGCTTGTTAAAAGACAGTAAAATAACTAAAAGAAACACCGTCCCTAAAACAAATCTCGCAAGAAAGGCGAATTGGGGAAATGTATTCACACTAAAAATGTCTCCTTTAAAATTTTTTACACAAACACCTACTATCCACATTAAAGTTACACCTGGATGGTATTTCTGATAGGTGTTGGCAAAATCTCCTTTTAAAAAAGCTTCCAGAAACCTAGCGGAGCGTTCAATCCAGTCGGGTTCATTAATTGCTATAAAAGAAGTTGAAAGAAAGGGCAAAAGAAAGGCATAAAATACAAAAACTAGAGTGATAAACCCCAAAATGTCCTTTTTGCAAACTTTTTGTAGACTAAACATTGTTTATATTATAAAATATTTTCTATGAACAATAAACGGGCTTTAATTACAGGAATTACTGGGCAAGATGGTTCCTATTTGGCGGAATTTTTGCTTGAAAAAGGTTACGAGGTGTTTGGATTTTATCGCAGAACCAGCACTCCCAACATAAGCCGCATAAAACATTTGTTGGATAAGATTTACCTCATTCCTGGCGACCTCACCGACCAAACATCCATAACTTACGCCATAAAAGAATCCCGCCCTTCCGAGATATATAATTTAGGGGCTCAAAGTTTTGTGGAAAGCGCTTTTGAAACTGCCGTATCCACCGCAGAAGTGGACGCTTTAGGACCGGTTAGAATACTGGAGAGCATAAAACTAATAAACCCCGCAATTAAATTTTATCAAGCGTCCACCAGCGAAATGTATGGGAAAGTGCAGGAAATTCCGCAAACGGAAAAAACTCCTTTTTATCCGAGAAGCCCTTATGGCGCGGCTAAACTTTACGCCCACTGGGCAACCATAAATTACAGAGAGGCTTACGGAATGCACGCTTCTTGCGGAATTTTGTTTAACCACGAATCGCCAAGGAGAGGCGAAGAGTTTGTAACCAAAAAAGTTGCTAGGTATACTGCCGCCATAAAATATAGTTTGGTGGACCATATTCCGCTAGGAAACATTGACGCCAAAAGAGATTGGGGATACGCCAAAGATTTTGTGGAGGCAATGTGGTTAATGTTACAACAAGACAAACCGGATGATTTTGTAATAGCAACAGGAAAAACCCATACCGTTAGAGAATTTCTTGAAGAAGCTTTTAAAGTTGCGGGTATTACCGATAGTTACGAAAAATATGTAAAAATTATGCCCGAATTTTTAAGACCTGCGGAAGTGGATATTCTGTTAGGAGACCCTTCTAAAGCTAAAGAAAAACTTGGCTGGAAACCTAAAACAAAGTTTAAGGAATTGGTAAAAATAATGACGGAAGCAGAACTTGAAAATCTAAAAGATGTTAAAGAATTTAATTCTCGCAAACCGCGAATTCACAAAATAGGAATTTCCCCCGACAGACCAATAGAACCCTTAAATCAAACACATCCGCATCCTAAATAGATTCCAGCTTTCGCTGGAATGACAGTTAGTTGTCATTTGTCATTCCGTGCTTGACACGGAATCCATCATTCCTTTCCTAGATTCCAGCTTTCGCTGGAATGACAAAGTGTTTCCGTCATTCTTATCAAGATTACTTCCCTCGTGTGGACTTAATAAGGTCCGCAAGCATACCAATTGCTAAAATTTGAAGACCAGAGAGAAAAACAAAAATAACAGAAGGGGTGATATTCAGAAAAGGCTCGTTAAATAAATCATAAACAAACTTTAGAAATCCCATTCCCATCAAGAAAATTGCGGTAGGGGCAAAGATTCTCAACGGATTAAAATACATTATCGTTCTTAAAATTAAACTTAAAAAATCAAGCGCGTCTTTGGCTTTAACTTTAGATTTTCCTACCCTCTTTTTATATTCAATTGGAAGGTAGCTCACGGAAAGACCGTTTGATAAATAGGAAAGCGTTATTGTGGTGGTAAAAGAGAATTTGTCGGAAATAATATTAAAAAACGGCAACACATCTTTTTTTCTAAAAGCCCTAAGACCCGAATTTATATCCAGAATCTTTTGACCCGCAACAACATTGGCTATTTTGTCCAAAAAAAGTTTCGGAACAGCTCTAATTAAAGAAGTGTTTTTATACCTTCCTCTTCTTGCCGCCACACTCATAGAAAACCCCCGCTCTACCTCACTAACTAGTTGCGGAATTTTTTCAATTGGGTAGGTGCCGTCCGCGTCTGTTATAGCGATAATTTCACCCTTTGCGTACCCAATACCCTCTTTAAGCGAAGCGCCATACCCTTTGTTAAATCCTCTATTTAAAATAATTAAATGAGAAAGGTTTAAACTTTCCAAAACACTTGCGGTTTTGTCGGTAGAACCATCATTAACCACAACAATCTCATAATCCTTGAAGGATTCTTCACACACATCATAAACCTTGTGGACGGTATTTTTTATAGAACTATCTTCATTGTAAACTGGAATAATAATACTAATCATAACTTATAAAACCCTCTCGTTTAGTTTCCTAGATTTGAGATTTGCCTTCGCAAAGCGAACTTACTTTGTAACTTTTGACATTTGAGTTTTGAGATTTGACATATACAAAATGATTGTATCATTTTGTATACACCCACACTATAGTTACTTTTTTTGCCACTTTAACTTCATAAATTAGCCTGTAATTACGCTCTTTTATATACGCCTCCGTTTTATCGCCATCCCCATACCATTTAGCAAACAGGTTCAAAATAATATAGTCAGGTTCCCCTTGCCACAATTTGATATTTTTCACTCCTTCAGTAAAACTTGGAACTGTATGACCTGGAGCAAAATCTACAAATACAGTTTCACCTGGTTTTACCACGGAATTTACTTTTTCTACCGCTTCAAGAGACCCTTCTCCCCACCAACCCATTTCAAATGTTTTATTCTTAACAATACTTTCTAACGAACCAAAAATCCCGTTGTAATAATTTGTGTAGTAGGGATAAAAGCGGAAGGGAATGTAAAAACTAACAACTACTACCCCAATAAGTATAAAATGCCATAACCAATCTCTAGGGGTCGGTACCCGCCCTAGGCGGGTCCGCACCCCATTGAATCTGAAACCCCTTATAACTTTACTTACCCCTACTGCAGACAGAATACAAAAAGCGGGAATAAAAAACTGCACATAGCGAATACCATCTTGTTTTAGAGGAACAAAGGATGCTAAAAAGGAAGTTAGAAAATAAAGAAAAATAAAAATTAACAAAGGAGAAACCTTTGAAAAAGTTTTCTCCTTGAATAAATACTCTTTAATCAAGAAATATCCAAAAGCGCCAAAAAAGAAAAGTTGGTGAATTGGCGCGGTTGCCATAAAATATATAAAGTAATAATAAAAAGGGCTAAAATTCGTTCTTCCTAAAAAATACTCTTTAGTATGGACTTCCATTCCCCTATCTATACTTTCAAAAAAGTTTCGGATAGGATGGGGCCAAAGCCAAGGCCAAATTAGATACAAAAAAAGCAAGGATACAGCGGGCAAGAAAGCTTTCCAAATATGCTTTTTAGTAAATAATTCTTTACCATAAAAAAGCAAAAGCCCCGCCTCAAATAAGAAACATAAAAACACCCCATTAAACCTGCTGGATATTGCCGCCCCCAAAAGCAATGCCGTTAAAACCCACTCCTTGCAACCAAAAATATGGTTCCACCCTACTAGGGGGGGACCCTTTTTATTTTTTATCGCGTAGATAAATGACCAAACAAAGAGCAGGGAAAACAAAAGGAGAGGCATTTCCAAACAAGCTATTCTAGTATAAGCCAAAAAATGCGGGTTGGTCGCCATAAAAAGCGCCGATAAAAACCCCACTCTTTGCCCAAAAAATTGCGAGGTCATTAAAAAAAGCGCGGAAACTGCCAGCCCCCCCATTAAAACACTGAAAAATCGCGAGAATGTTAAAGCAGTGGACGGGGAGTATAATGGGTCTAAATTAACTAAAAAAGGAACCGTTTTGGTAATTTTTCTGGAAATGCCGTAAATGTATTTCCCTAAAGGGGGATGCTCGTCGTTTAAAGACCAATTTCTTTGCGAAAAATCCAAATTCTTAAAATATCCAATGTAAGTCTCGCCGTTAGTGGCTACAGCCAACTCATCCCACAGCATACCGGTTCTGCCCAAACCCACAGAGTCCACTAAAACAAAAAGGACGAAGATTATTCCTGCAAATAACAGATTTTTAGACATTTTAGTCACTTGTCATTCCAACCTTCGTTGTAATGACGATTGGGTTGTCATTCCAGCCCCCGAGCTGGAATCCAGACATCCCTTTCATAGATTCCAGCTTCCGCTGGAATGACAGAAAAATTACAACTCAAATACAATTATTTCACCAAAATCCTTAAAAGACTTTGAATGCTCTTTAAAAAACCCTTCCGGATCTTCCCCTCTCTGAACTCTTTTTATAGTATCTTCATCTCCCTTATGATAAATCACATATCTAATACCCAAATCATACGCTTTTTTAATCCCGCCTGCGCTATCCAATTCATAAGAAAACTCTATCCCATTAAATTTAAGGTACGGATTAACATAAAACAGCGGGTTGGCAAATCCTTTTTTATGATATTTTTGGTAAAATGCCGCTATATCATAACCCCATGGATATTCCACCACAAAAGAAGGTCCAGTATATTTATATTCTCTACCCTTATCCGTTACATAATCTACTTTCACGCTATCCTCTTTCGTCCCAATATAAGCATAAGCGGGAGGGGGGACTGTATCGTCCAAATACTTTAAAGGCATATAAAACTCTGCAAGAGTGATTAAAATAAAAATAAGAATTATCCCCCCAGATTTTAGTTTTGAGATTTGGCTTTGAGTTTTGAGTTTTGACATTTGAGATAAGAATATAGCGTTCACACATAAAACACACAAAAATATAATAACCCCCATTCTTGATAGCGTTCTTAACATAGGGAAAAAAGTATATATGAGATAAGCGGGGGTGTATATCTTAAAACCGGATATCGTAAAGTACGGCGGCATCGCGAACATATATAACAAAAGCCCCCCGGTAGCAAAAATTAGAATTTTATGCAAAAAACATCTTTCTTCTACTCCAGATTTTAAGATTTGAGATTTGGCTTTGAGTTTTGAGCTTTGACATTTGAGATAAAGTAACATTCGCTTAATAGCAAAAAAGATTGCAACAGTGAACAGACATATATTAGCTATTCCTAGATAATCCCCCCCATGCTCGGAAAAGACATAGTTTTTCGCCATAAAATATCCCCAATTATCTTTTATAAACAAGACCATTTTCTTCCCCACCTCCCCTGTAATAGGATTCTCGGAGGGCGGAATAATAAAATGATAAGGCATAATTGAATAAAGCATAAAATCCGCAAGACCTCTTTTAACTACCATAGTGTTTTGATAAACCCAACCTCTCGTCATATCTTGCTCCTGAAAATAGTTAGCTTTTATATAAGAAAATAAAAATGGCGCGGCTATAAGAGTAAATAAAAGTAAATAAACTACATAAAAAGATAAATACTTTTTCCATAAATTGCGAATTCCTGTCATTCCAAACTTGATTTGGAATCCAGATTTCAGTAATAATTCAACAACAGCAAGACTAATCCACAAACAAAAGGTAAACACAACTAGATATACTCCCCAGTAGATTGAGGACAACATTGTTAAAGCAAGAGAAAAAGACGCTAAAAAAATATATTTGAAGGTTTTCTTTTCAAAAGCTATTAAAAATGTCCAAATTACAAGCGGTATAACCCAAGTAATTGCAAGTTCTGTGTGCCTCTGCGAAGAAAAAATGTGGTAAGGAGAAAAAGAAAAAATTAATCCAAAAGCAAAGGAAATATATTTATTTTTTGTTAGATGGTAAAAAAGAAGATATGCAAAAAAAGCCGCTAAAGGAAA